>NZ_BAAAHE010000004.1:147481-192557 GCF_039525035.1 Sporichthya brevicatena | reverse complement strand
CCTCGGCCGGGCCGAGGCGGCCCGCGCCGAGGCGATGACGGCCGCCGTCGCCGCCGCCTACGAGGCGGGCTTCCCCGACCTGGACGCGGCGGCGGGCGCGGTCCGCGACGCGGCGTGGCGGGCACAGGCCGCCGAACGGGTCCGCGCCCACCGGGCCGCGGTCGACGGTGTCGCCGCCGTCCTCGCCGACCCGGACCTCGACGTGCCGACGATGCCGCCGGCCGACCTGGACGCCGCCGCGGCCGCCGTCGAGCGCGCCACGACGGACCATCAGAACGCGGTGCTCGCCCTGGCCGACGCCCGCAGCCGGGTCAGCCAGCTCGGCACGCTGGTGCCCGCCCTGGCCGACGACCTCGCCGCCCTGCCGGGCATCGCGGCCGAGGCCGAGCGGATCAAGTCCCTCGCCGAGCTCGTCGCCGGCCAGGGCGCGAACACCCGGCGCATGACGCTGTCGGCGTTCGTCCTCGCCGCTCGGCTGGAGGAGGTCGCCGCGGTCGCGAGCGAGCGACTGCTGCGCATGACCCAGGGGCGCTACTCGCTCGTGCACACCGACACCGGCCGCGACGGCCGCCGCCGCGCCGGGCTCGGTCTGCTCGCCCGCGACAACTGGACCGGCGTCGACCGTGACACCGCGACCCTCTCCGGCGGCGAGACGTTCCTCGCGAGCCTCGCCCTCGCCCTCGGCCTCGCCGACGTCGTCTGCGCCGAGGCCGGCGGGGCCCGCCTGGAGTCGCTGTTCGTCGACGAAGGCTTCGGCAGCCTCGACTCCGAGACCCTCGACGAGGTCATGGACGTCCTCGACGGCCTCCGCGAGGGCGGCCGCATCGTCGGCGTCGTCAGCCACGTCGGCGAGCTGAAGCAGCGCATCCCCGCCCAGCTCCACGTCCGGAAGCGGGAGACCGGCTCCGACGTCGTCGCCGTCGTCGCCTGACCGCCGCAGCCCTTGTCACAAAAGGGTGACACCCCTTACTGCGCAGTAAGGGGTGACACCCTTTATTGACAGCGCCGCGCCTACAGATTGCCGCGGAGGTCCTGCTCGCGCTCGATCGCTTCGAAGAGGGCCTTGAAGTTGCCCTTGCCGAAACCGGTGGCGCCGTGGCGCTCGATGAGCTCGAAGAAGACCGTCGGGCGGTCCTGGACGGGGCGGGTGAAGATCTGCAGCAGGTACCCGTCCTCGTCGCGGTCGACGAGGATGCCGCGGGTCTTGAGCTCCTCGACGTCGACGCGGACCTCGCCGATGCGGGCGCGGAGCTCGGGGTCGTCGTAGTAACTCGCGGGCGTCGCGAGGAACTCGACGCCGGCAGCGCGCATCGCGTCGACGGCGCCGAGGATGTCGTCGACGGTCAGCGCGATGTGCTGGACGCCCGGGCCGCCGTAGAACTCGAGGTACTCGTCGATCTGCGAACGCTTCTTGCCGGCGGCCGGCTCGTTCAGCGGGAACTTCACCTTGCGGGTGCCGTCGGCGACGACCTTGCTCATCAGCGCCGAGTACTCGGTGGCGATGTCCTCGCCGACGAACTCCGCCATGTTCGTGAAGCCCATGACGCGGTGGTAGAAGCCGACCCACTCGTCCATCCGACCGAGCTCGACGTTCCCGACGACGTGGTCGACGCCGACGATGCCGGCGGCCGCGGAGTGCGCGGGGGCGACGATCGGGTCGCGCGCAACGAAGCCGGGCAGGAACGGGCCGCGGTAGTCGGAGCGGTCGATCAGGGTGTGCCGGGTGTCGCCGTAGGCGGCGATCACCGCGTAGGTGACCGAGCCGTGCTCGTCGCTGATCGTGGTCGGGGCGGTGAGGCCGTGCGCGCCGCGGGCACAGGCCGCCGCGTAGGCCGCGGGCACGTCGGCGACCTCGAGCGCGACGTCGCGGACGCCGTCCCCGTGGCGAGCGACGTGCGCGGCGACGGAGGTGCCCGCCCGCACCGCGCCCGCGATCACGAACCGCGCGTCGCCGGCGACCAGGACGTACTCGGCGGTGTCGCGGTAGCCCTGCTCCGGTCCGCGGTAGGCGACGCAGGTCATGCCGAACGCCGTCGAGTAGTAGTGCGCCGCCTGCCGCGCGTTGCCGACCTCGAAGCGGATGTGGTCCAGGCCGAGGAGCGGGAAGGTGCCCGCGGGCGTGCGCGCCTGCTGCTGCGCGGGGATCGCGACGGTCTCGGTCATGGCGGGGACCTCCTCGGTTCAACCGGTCCCCGCAGGATGAGCCAACCCGCCAGGTTGCGCAATCGATCGCCGAAAGACTGATCAATCTGTACAGTGAATGAGCGAACCGGTCGCACACACTGCACAGATTGCGAGCCCCGATGAGCGTCGACGATCTCGACGTCCGGCTGATCGACCTGTTTGCCGCCGAGCCGCGCCTCGGCGTGCTCGAGGCATCCCGCCGACTCGGCGTCGCCCGCGGGACCGTCCAGGCCCGGCTCGAACGCCTCCAGCGCGAGGGCGTCGTCACCGGCTTCGGGCCCGACCTCGATCCGGCCGCGCTCGGCTACCCCGTCACCGCCTTCGTGACGCTGGAGATCGTCCAGGGCCACGGGCACGAGGCGGTGGCCGCGCACCTCGCGACGATCCCCGAGGTCCTGGAGGCCCACACGATCTCCGGCGCCGGCGACCTGATGTGCCGGGTCGTCGCCCGCTCCAACGCGGACCTGCAGCGCGTCCTCGACCTCGTCGTCGCGGACCGCTCGATTCACCGCAGCTCGACGACGATCGCCCTCGCGACCCAGATTTCGTTCCGGACCCTCCCCCTGCTCCGCCAGACCGGCCGCGCGGCGGCGTCGCACTGAGGCTCAGGGTTTGCCCTGGGTCTGCCACTTCCGGAGGGTGTCGATGCGGCGGCGGAGGTCGTCGACGCTCGCCTGGGCGGTGGCGGGGCCGCCACAGACGCGACGGAGCTCGGCGTGGATCGCGCCGTGCGGGGCGCCGCTGCGGTGGTGCCAGGCGCCGACGAGGGCGTGGAGTTCGCGACGCAGGGCGCTGCGCTCCGCGGAGGTGACGACAGGTCGCGCCTCGGCCGGGGGCGCGATGGTGCTCCCCTCCCGGCGGGCGCGGCGCTGGGCCGCCTTGAGCTGGTCGGCCTGACGCTTCTTCAGAACCGTCGCGACCTGGTCGGCGTCGAGCAGGCCGGGCAGGCCGAGGTACTCCTGCTCCTCCACGCTGCCGGGCGACGCGGGGAGACCGAACTCCGCTCCCCCGAACATGACCCGGTCGAAGTTGGCCTCGGACTCGAGCGCCTGCCACTCCCCGAGCAGGTCGCCATTGCCCTGCTCCCGCTGCGCGGCCTCGAGCAGCGCCTCCTCGGGAGCGAACAGGTCCTCGTCCGCCGGCGCGGGCTTGCCGAGGACGTGATCCCGCGTCAGTTCCAGTTCGGCGGCGTGCTTGAGCAACGGCGCGACGGTCGGGAGGAACACCGACGCGATCTCGCCCTTGCGCCGGGCTCGCACGAAGCGCCCGACGGCCTGGGCGAAGAACAGCGGCGTGGAGGCGTTGGTCGCGTAGACGCCGACGGCGAGGCGCGGGATGTCGACGCCCTCGGACACCATGCGGACCGCGACCAGCCAACGGTCCTCGCTGTCGGAGAACTCGGCGATCCGCTTGCTCGCACCCTTGTCGTCCGAGAGGACCACGGTCGGCGCGGTGCCGGTCATCTCCCGGATCAGGCGCGCGTAGGCGCGGGCGTTGTTCTGGTCGGTGGCGATGACCATGGCCCCGGCGTCGGGTACGTGGCGGCGCACCTCGTTCAACCGCTGGTCCGCGGCGCGCAGGACCGCCGGCATCCACTGACCGCCGGGGTCGAGCGCGGTCCGCCAGGCCTGGTTGGTCAGGTCGTTGGTCAGCGGCTCGCCCAGGGTCGCGGCGAGCTCGTCCCCGGCGCGCGTGCGCCAGCGCATCTGCCCGGCGTAGGCGAGAAACACGACCGGCCGGACGACCGCGTCGGCGAGGGCCTCGCCGTAGCCGTAGACGAAGTCGGGGACGCTGCGGTCGATGCCGTCCGGCCCCGGGGCGTAGGTGACGAACGGGATCGGGTTCGTGTCGGACCGAAAGGGCGTTCCGGTGAGCGCGAGACGGCGCGTCGCCGGTTCGAAGGCCTCGAGGATCGCCTCGCCCCAGCTCTTCGCGTCGCCGGCGTGGTGCACCTCGTCGAGGATCACCAGCGTCGGCCGCGCCTCGGTGCGGTTGCGGTGCAGGATCGGGTGCGCGGCGACACCGGCGTAGGTGACGGCGACGCCGGAGAAACCGCGGGCCGTCTTGCCGTCGGCGTTGCGGAACCCGGCGTCGATGCGAATGCCCGCCCGCTGGGCCGCCTCGGCCCACTGCGTCTTCAGGTGCTCGGTCGGGGCGACGACCGTGACGGCGCGGACGATCTTGCGCTCGAGCAGGTCGGCGGCGACCCGGAGCGCGAAGGTCGTCTTGCCGGCGCCCGGGGTCGCGACCGTGAGGAAGTCTTTGCGCGGGTGGGAGTGGTACGACTCGAGCGCGGCCTCCTGCCACGCACGCAGCTTCCCGGCGGTGCCCCACGGCGCCCGGTCCGGGAACGCGGGGGGCAGGTGTTCGGCGCGGCTCATGAGCTGCTCCAGGACACACCCGGGATCGGCAGCACCTCGGCGTCCCCGCCGGCGCCCGCGTCGTGGGCGGACCGCAGCGCGGCGGCGACCGCGCCGGCCGCGACCCCGGCGGCGCCCTTGGGCACCGGGCCGTCGAGCAGGTGGAGCCGGACGGCGTCCGGCCGCACGGTCGCCTCCGGCAGCGCGAGGCGGACGCCGGTCGACACCGACGCGTCGACCGCGGCCCGGGCCCGGACGTCGTCGAGCACCTGCCCGCAGTCGGCGGCGACGTCGAGCTGGACGATCTCGACCTCACCGCGGGCCGTCAGGCTCAGCACCGCGCGCGCGGCCGCGTAGGCGAAGCCCGCGAACGCGTCGCCCTGACCGTCACCGTCCAGCACCTCGGTGTCCGGCGGGACGTACGTCGCCTCGGCCGGGTCCGGGTCGCCCGCGAGGGCCTCGGCCAGCGGGACGTCGACGACGCCGTCGAAGGACCGCAGCCGGCCCGCGGCGGCCCGCAGCAGCGCCGGCGAGAGCCCGACCTGGCTCCCGAGCCGCTCCCGCGCCGGGGCGGTCAGGGCCTCGACCGCCGCCGTGACGGCGCGGCCGACCGTGGCCGCGGACCCGCCCGGCGCCGGCTCCCCCGTCGCCGCAAAGCGCATCGGGACGTCGAAGGCCCGCGTCGCCACGGCGACGGCGGCGGCCTCCAGCGACTCGTCGCCCTCGGCCGCGGGGCACGACACCGTGCCGGCGCGGTGGGACACCGTGGCCGTCACCGGCAGCGCGAATCCCTCGGCCGTCCCGAACGGCACGACGCCGAACCCGGTGCCGACGCCCCAGGCGTGATCGCGTCCACCGTCCGGCATCGACGGCAGGGGCGCGGCGTCGAGGAGCTCGAGCAGCGCCGGCAGCGGCGAGGCCTCGAGCGGCATCTGCCCGGTCGGGAACGGCTCGTCGAGACCGAGCAGGTTGCGCTCGCGGACCGCGCGCCGGTCGGCGACGAACCGCGCCGCCTCGCGCCCCTGCGGGTACGAGAGCAGATCGGCCAACCGGTCCAGCTGCGCCTCGACCGCGAAGGTCACCGCGGCCGCCGCGGCCCCGGGTTCGATCAGCGGCGGCGGGGTGGTGCTCCGCAGCGCGCGGACGCGGAGGTCGACCGCCGGCACCCGGTACGGCCCGACGCCGACGGCGCAGAGCTCCGCGACCAAAGACTCCCCGATCCCGGCGTACGGGCCGATCTCGATCTCGATCTCGCCGGACACCGCCGCGAGCGTCCCGTCGGGCCGGACGTGGTGCCGGTACCGGGCGACGACGAAGGGTCCGCCGCCCTGCCCGTGCGTCGGCGGACCGACGACGAGGGAGACCGGCCGGTGGTGCCGGCGGGCGAACAGCGCCGCGAGCACCGGGCCCCCGAGGTCGGTGGAGTGGTCACGCGACCCGGTCGAGCGGAGTTCGACCTGACGCGGGATCAGGTTCAGGCACTGAGCGATCTGGTCGCGGTCCTCCGGGTGCCAGCGCCGCGGCGCGGCGATCCGGACGCCGGTGTCCGTCGGCTCCGCCTCGATCAGCGCCGGCACGGCGGGAGCGCCGTCGGTGCCGAACCGTTCCTGACGCGGGACCCAGCCGTGGGTGTTGTAGCTGCCCTCGACGACGGTCCCGGCCGCCTTCGGCCACTCCCCGCGGCGGACGTGGACCGTCCGCACGACGTTGCCGTCCGGGTGCAGGGGGTCGGCCTCCTCGCCGCGGAACCAGGACACCTCCGGCAGCGGGCGGTACGCCACGCCCACGGCGTACGCCGCCCGCGTCGCACTCGCCGGGTCGGTCGCGAGCACCGCGGCGACCGGCTCACCGACGTGCCGGACCACCCCGGCGGCCAGCACGGGCCGGTCGGCCCGGACCGGCCCGGTCCAGAACTGGCCGGGCAGGTCCGCGGCGACGAGCACGTCGACGACGCCGGTCGAGCGCAGCGCGGCTGCGGTGTCGACGCCCAGCACGGCGGCATGCGCATGCGGGCTGCGAGTCAGCGCAGCGTGCAGACGTCCGTCCAGTTTCCGTTCCCCCCGTGCCGATCCGTACGCGATGAAGCGATGTCGCCGCCCTACGCGTCCGAGTCGTCACCCTCGCCCGGCGGGATGCCGTCGTAGATCTCCTTGCACTCCGGGCACACCGGGTACTTCTTGGGGTCGCGGCTGGGGACCCACACCTTGCCGCACAGCGCCTGCAGCGGGGTGCCTTCGACCATCGCCTCGGTGAGCTTGTTGCGGACCACGTAGTGGGCGAAGCGGTCGTGATCACCGTCGCCGGTCGAGGTCTCGACGCGCTCGTCGGTGATCGTGCTCAGGGCGCCGGCGGGCTCCGGCTGGTCGGGGTAGCTCATCCCAGAAGTCTAGAACCCGGATCCGCGGTTCCCCAGACGTCGCGGCTCAGTTCAGCGACGGATCGGCCGGACAGGTGGCGAGCAGCCGCAGGTCACCGGGCTGCCGACGCAGGACGTCGCCCCAGAGCCGCTCGGGCCGGGGGCTGAACGCGTCGCCCGGCAGCGAGTCGGCGACGACCCAGGCACCCTGGGAGAGCTCGGAGTCGAGCTGGCCCGCGCCCCACCCGGCGTAGCCGGCGAAGATCCGCAGCGCGCGCAGGTCCTGGCGGACCGCCTCGGGGTCGGAGTCCAGGTCGATCAGACCGATCCCGCCGATCACGGGCCGCCAGCCGCGGGGCCGGGACCCCAGCGCCGCGGGGACGCTGTCGAACGCGGCCAGCGCGAGGGCGCCGTCGACGCCGACCGGACCGCCGGAGAACACGACGTCCGGGGACGAGGAGTACCCGGACCAGGGCACGAGGACCTCGGCCACGGGCAGCTCGGTCGGACGATTGACCACCACGCCGAGCGAGCCCGAGCCGTCGTGGTCGAGCAGGAAGATCACGCTGCGCTCGAAGTTCGGATCGCCCAGATCCGGTGCCGCGATGAGCAGCTGACCTGCGCACACGCTCGGGACCATGGGAAAAGCGTGTCAGAGCCGAGCACGGTGGGAAAGATGCCGCGCACGAACCTGCCGGAAAGTTGGGGGCGGGGAACTACGGTGTTCGCACCCTGAGAGCTGGAGACCGCATGCCCCTGCACCGGCGCACCACGTCCGTCGCCCTGGCGGCCCCGCTCGCGCTCGCCCTCACCCTGACGGCCCTGCCGGAGGCCGCGGCCGCACCGACGGCCCCCGTCCGGACCGCGGCCTACAGCCCCGCGCTGACACCGAAGGTGCACAAGGTCGTCGCCAAGAACCTGAACGCGCCGTGGGGCATGGCGTTCATCTCGACCACCCGGGCGCTGGTCGCCGAGCGGAACTCGGGACGGATCAAGCGCCTCGACGGCAAGGGTCACGCCACGAGCATCGGCCGGGTGAAGGGCGTCGTCGCCGCCGGCGAGGGCGGCCTGCTCGGGCTCGCGGTGCCGAAGGACTTCAGGACCTCGCGCTGGGTCTACGCCTACTACACCTCGGCGAGCGACAACCGGATCGTCCGGTTGAAGTTCGCCAAGGGCAAGCTCGGCAAGGCGCACGTCGTCCTCAAGGGCATCCCGAAGGGCTTCATCCACAACGGCGGCCGGATCGTCTTCGGCCCCGACGGCATGCTCTACGCCGGCACCGGCGAGGCCGGGAACCGGCCGCTGTCCCAGAACTCGAAGTCGCTCGGCGGCAAGATCCTGCGGATGACGCCGACCGGGAAGGTGCCGGCCGACAACCCGAAGAAGGGCTCGTACGTCTACAGCAAGGGCCACCGCAACGTGCAGGGCCTCGCGTTCGACAGCGCGGGCCGACTCTTCTCCGCGGAGTTCGGGCAGAACACCTGGGACGAGCTGAACCTGATCAAGCCGGGGCGCAACTACGGCTGGCCGAACGTCGAGGGCCGCGCCAAGGACCCGCGGTACGTCGACCCGATCGCGCAGTGGCGCCCGGAGAACGCCTCCCCGTCGGGGATCGCGATCGTGAAGGGCACCGTCTTCATGGCCGGCCTGCGGGGCAAGCGGCTCTGGCGCATCCAGATCGGGGACCCGCGGGCGAACGGCGTGCCGCGCGCGCAGACGAAGGACTTCTTCGTCGGCAAGTGGGGCCGGCTCCGCACGGTGACCGCCGCGCCCGACGGCTCGCTGTGGCTGAGCACCTCGAACACCGACGGCCGCGGCAAGCCGACCTCCCGCGACGACCGCGTGATCCGGCTGCGGCTGAGCTGACCCCGGGGCCGACCGACGAGATCAGGAGGCGCCACGCCGCCGCTTGGCGGCGTACATCGACTCGTCCGCGCGGACCAGCAGGCTGCGCGGCTCGGTCCGCGAGTCGTGGGAGACGGCGTACCCGATGCTCACGCGCACCGGGACCTCGGTGCCGTCCGGCGCGAGCAGCCCGGGCGCGGCCTCGACGGCGGCCGAGAGGCGGCGGCACATCGAGTCGGCGTCGTCGGGCGAGCGCAGGTTGCAGACGACGACGAACTCGTCGCCGCCGAAGCGGGCGAGGGTGTCGCCACCACGGACCTGATCACCCAGCCGGCGGGCGACGGTGACGAGCAGCTCGTCCCCGAACGGGTGCCCGTGGCGATCGTTGACGGCCTTGAGCCCGTCGACGTCGCAGAACAGCACCGCGACGACCCCGCCCTCCCGCTCGCACGCGGCGACGGCCTGGCTGAGCCGGTCGTCGAGCAGGGCGCGGTTGGCGAGGCCGGTCAGGGGGTCGTGCAGGGCGAGGTAGGCCAGCCGGGCGTCCTGGGAGCGCCGGGCGTCGATGTCCTCGTAGACGGCGACGACGTACTCGGGGAGCCCGGCGTCGTCCCGGACCAGCGTCGCGGTCCGCCGGACCCAGAGCACGTGCCCCTCGCGGTGGCGGTAGCGCTGCTCGACGGTGACGGCCGGTTCGCCGGACGCGAGCCGCGCGGCCGCCTCCTCCTCGATCGGCCGGTCCTCGTCGTGGACGATCTGCGGCGGGTCCTGGGCGAGCAGCTCGTCGGCGGTCCAGCCGAGCATCCGGCACAGCGCGGGGTTGATCCGGAACCAGCGGCCGGTCAGGTCGAGCAGCGCCAGACCGACGGGCGCCTGGTCGAAGGCGGCGGCGACCAGCGGGTCCGGTGCGTGCGCGCCCATGCTCGCCTCCCTCCCCCGACGGCACCGTCCCGGCGGACGGCCCCGAAGTACCACTTGTCCGCGCAGTCCGTCGTGCGGAGTGTGGTGCGTTTTGTCCCCTCATTGTGCTCGCGCGAGCACAATTTGTCAGGGTGGACTTGCCAGGGGGAACTCTTAGCCCTCGGCGAGCTGCTTCGCCAGCAGCTGCAGCTGAACGGTGATGGACCAGGTGACCTCGTCGACCGGTCGGGCACCGTTGACGTTGACCAGCTTCTCCCGCTCTGCGTAGTACGCGAGCATCGGCAGCGTCTTCTCGTCGTAGACGTCGAGCCGGTGGTTGATGACGTCGAGATTGTCGTCGGCGCGGCCGCTGGCCTCACCGCGCTCGAGCAGCCGGCGGATGAGCTCGTCGCGGGGCACCTCGAGGTGCACGACGATCTGGACCTCGACCCCGAGCGTCTGCGCGACGGAGTAGGCGATCTCGGCCTGCTCGACGGTCCGGGGGAAGCCGTCGAGCACGTAGCCGCCCTGCTTGCTGGCCTCGACCACGGGCTTGCGGAGGATGTCCATGACGATGCCGTCGGGCACCAGGTCACCGCTCGCGAGGTACGACTGCACCTGACGGCCGATCGCCGTCTCGTTCTTCACGTGCGCCCGCAGCAGGTCGCCCGACGAGATGTGGACCAGGTTGAACTTCTGGGCAATCCGGACAGCCTGGGTTCCCTTCCCGGCTCCCGGCGGCCCGATCATCAGCAGTCGCATTCGGCAAAAGCTATACCGGGGCCCTCAGCGATCTTCAGCCAACACCAGTCGGGCCACCAGGGCCCCGTGGTCGGTGCCCCTGACCTCGAAGTTTGCGGTCGAGCGGGCCCCGAGCCGGGAGTTGAACAGGATGTGGTCCAACTGCACAAAGTGCGGGATCCGGTAGCGCGGGGACCACGTGCCGACGAACCCCGACCCGGCGTACTCCGGGGCGTCGCGCCAGCCGTCGGAGAGCAGGCGGCGGAACGCGGTGTGGTCCCGGGAGGCGTTGAAGTCCCCGAGGACGATCGCCGGGACGTCGGCCGGCTGGGCGGCCAGCCGCTCCCGGAGCAACCGGTGGTCCCGCTCGTAGGAGCGCGCGTGGAAGCGCGAGGTCCGGAACGGGTGCGCGACGCGGACGGCCACGTCCCGCGGCCCGGCGACGGTCGGGACCGCGACCGTGCCGCCGGGCATGCGGTGGACGCCACGCCACTCCTCGGCCGGGGTGACCGGCCACCGCGACCACAGGCCGCTGCCGTGGGCGAGGACGTCCGGGCTGAGCACGCGGTGCGGGAGCAGGTCGTCGAGCCCGGCCGCCCCGAGCGCGGCCACGGCCTCCGGGGTGAGCTCGGTGACGCCGAGGACGTCGACGTGGCGGGTGCGGACGGCCGTGACCACCTCGCCGGCGTCGGCGAGGCCGTACTGCAGGTTGATCGTCATCGCGACCAGGTCGGTACCCGGGGGCGGGTCGTCGGCCACGTAGAGCGGGGCCAGCCAGAGCGCGTTGAGGGCCACCAGGGCGGCACCGATCGCTCCGGTGCGCCATCGCCGCAGCCCGAACGCCAGCGCGGTGAGCGGGACGAGCGCGAGTGCCGCCACCGGCACGAACGTGACGATCATGATCGGCCAGGCGTGGTCGCCGTCGCCGGTGATGCGCACGGCGGACGGGGCAGCGGCGACCGCGAGGAGCGCGGGCAGGATCGAGCGGCGGCGCAGGACGCGGCGGGACAGGCGGCGGAGCCGGTCCCGGGTCGCGCCGGCGCCGTCAGGACGTGGCGGCACCGGGCAGCGGGAGGCCGATCGGGTTCGGCTCGGGCAGCAGGCCCGCCGTCACGACGCGTCCCGCGAGCGGAACCAGGAGCCGTTCGAGCTCGGCCGTCGCGTCGGGGCCGAGGTGCGCCCAAGGGCCGGCGGCCGCGCTGTCGGTGTCGGCCTCGATCGCCTCGTGGAGCGCGGTACCGGTGCCGGTGAGCCGTCCGTCGTCGTCGATCAGGCCCTGCTCGCGGGCGTGCATCTCCGCGGCCTGCCACTCGAACGTCGCCCACTTGCGGCCGAGGCGCAGCGGCTCGGCCTCGGACTCCCCCGCGCCGACCTTGAGCAGCATCGCCGTGACCGGGTGAATCCGACGGACCGTCAGAGCCGCGATGTGGCCGTCACCGCGGTGCTCGCGCAGGGTGGTGGCGGCCTGCCAGAGCGCGAGATGTGGCTCGTCCGGGCGGGGCAGCGCTCGGTTGGCGGCGGCCAGCGGCCGGCCCGCGCAGTCGGCCGCCTGCGCGGCGTCCCAGGCGAGGTCGGCGGCGGCGCGGACGTCCGGGTCGTCGGCGGCGCCCTCGCCCCAGAAGCGGCGCAGGGCCCGGTCGACCCCGGCCGACCGGGCCGCGAGGACGGCATCGGGGGTGGTGGTCTCCCAGACCGCCGGCAGCGTCGCCGCGATGCGGTCGCGGTGGAAGCCGTAGAACACCGCGGTGACCAGGTCGGCCCCGACGGGACCGAGCGGCGCCGCGCGCATCACAACGTAGTTGTCCCAGAAGCCGCTGACACCGAGGGACTCGGCGGCCGCGCGGGCGTCGGCATCGAAGTAGGTGACGGCGTGGAAGGTCTCGAACAGCTGCCACATGCGGCGAGCGGGGTTCTGCGGCAACAAGGCGGTCACGAACGCCAGCCCTCCAGGATCGCTTCGATCTCGTCGACCCACAGACCGAGCAGCCGCCCGGCCGGGAGGTCGCGGGCGCCGGCGACGCCCTGCCCGGCCCACAACGACTGCAGGTCCGAGCGTCCGGCCGCCCGGGCGGCGGCGCGCAGCTCCGTCGTCAGGACGTGGGTGACGGGGTACGGCGGCACGTCCGGGCGGACGCCGACCGTGTCGACGTAGGTGTTGCGCAGACCGCGGGCGGGCTTGCCGGAGAACGAGGTCGTCAGGACCGTCTCGCTGCCGTCGGCCGCGGCGAGTGCGGCCCGGTACGGCTCGTTGGTGCCGGCCTCGGGAGTACGGAGGAACGCCGTGCCGAGTTGCGCGGCGTCGGCGCCGAGCGCGAGAGCGGCGAGCACCGAGCGGCCGTCGCGCAGACCACCCGCGGCGACGACGGGGACGTCGGCGCCGACCGCGTCGACGACCGCGGGCACCAGGGCCATCGTCCCGATCGGGTCGCCGACCGGCGCGCCCTCCTCGCGGGGACCGGAGCCGTCACCACCGACGAACTGCCCGCGGTGCCCACCGGCCTCCGCGCCCTGGGCGAGAACGACCTGCACGCCCCCGGCCACGAGCGCGCGGGCCTCGGCGACCGAGGTGGCGGTCGCGAACACGACGGTGCCGTTCTCGCGCAGGGCGGTCACGGTCTCGGCGGGCGGGACCCCGAAGGCGAACCCGGCGACCGGGACACGTTCCTCCACCAGCACGGCGGCCTGGTCGGCGAACGGGACCATCAGCCGCTCGGGCACCGGCAGGCGGGTCGGCAGCCCGAGGTCGGCGCGCAGTTCGGCGACCATCCCCTCGACCTGGCCGACCGCGGCCGCGTCGAGGACCGGCAGCTCCGGCGGCGGGACGAAGAGGTTGATCAGGAAGGCGGCGTCGGTCAGCTCGCGCGTCGCGCGGATGGTGGCGCGGATGTCGTCCGGGGTCGAGTAGCCGAGGCCGATCGAGCCGAGCCCGCCGGCGTCACTGACCGCGGCGGCCAGCGCGGGCGTGCTGGGACCGCCGGCCATCGGCGCGCCGACGATCGGCAGCTCGATGTCGAGCAGCCGCGTCAGCCGGGTGTTCTGCCACATCGGCAGCAACTTAGCCCGGCGGGGTCATCGCTGCTTCGGCGGCAGGGGCACGAAGCCCGAGGTGCGCTCGACGTACTCGGCGAACCCGGGGCGCCCGGCCATGCGCTTCTCGGTCAACGCGGCGCCGGTGCCCTTGGTCAGGAAGAACGTCAGCACGACCGGCGAGAGCACGGTGAGGGCCCCGACCCCGGTCTCGGCCGCGACCAGCCAGACGCCCCACCACACGCAGGCGTCGCCGAAGTAGTTCGGGTGCCGGGTGTACCGCCACAGGCCGCGGTCCATGACCTGGCCGCGGTTGGCCGGATTCGCCTTGAACGCGTGCAGCTGGTGGTCGCCGACCGCCTCGAAGAACAGACCGATCCCCCAGACCGCGACGCCGAGGACGGCGAGCGGACCGATCGCGGCGTCGGCGTGCGTGCCGGCCTGCACCGGCAGGGAGATGAACAGGATGAGCGCGCCCTGCAGGCCGTAGATCATCCGCAGCGCGTAGGCCGTGCGACGCTCCGGCGGCGCCTTGGACAGCAGCTCGGAGTAGCGCGGGTCCTCCCCGTGCCCGGCGTTCCGGCGCCCGATGTGCCAGGCGAGCCGACCGCCCCACAGGACGACCATCGCGGCCAGCAGGACCGACCGCGTCCCGTTCCCGGAGGCGAGGGCGAGGCTCACCAGCGCCACGACCGCGAACCCGAGCCCCCAGGCCACGTCGACGACGCTGTGCTTCCCGAGCTTCCGGGCCACCGCGAATGTCCCCGCCATCAGCAGGAGCACCGCTCCGGCGGACGCCGCGAACCCGATTCCGAAGCCCGTCACGGCGCCTCGAAGGACTGGCGGGTCCGGGGCATCCCGGCAACGCCGGCGGGTGAGCGGCGGACGGCGAGGATCTGGTCGACACCCATGCGGCCCTCCTCGAACACGAGGGCGCCGCCGACGAGGTACAGCCGCCAGACGCGGGCGACCTCCTCGCCGACGAGCGCGACGACGGCGTCCCAGTTCTTCTCGAGCGTCTCGAGCCAGGCACGGACCGTCCAGACGTAGTGCTCGCGCAGGGCGTGGACGTCGCGGACCTCGAGGCCACCGTCCTCGATCAGCGCGACGGTCCCGCCGACCGGACGCATGTGCATGTCCGGGGCGATGTAGCACTCGATGAACTCCCCGCCGCCGGGGCGGTCGCGGCGGGACATCTGCTGAATCAGCGCCCGTCCGCCGTCGCGCAGGGCGTCGTGCACGACGCCGACGAACGTCGGGTAGTTCTCGGCACCGACGTGCTCGCCCATCTCGATCGACGACACCGCGTCGAAGCGGCCGCGGGCGGCCGGGTCGGCGAGCACGTCACGGTAGTCCTGCAGCCGGATCTCGACCCGGTCGCCGAAGCCGCGCTCAACGACCCGGGCCCGGACGAAGTCCCGCTGCTCGCTCGAGAGCGTGACGCCGAGGACCTCGGCGCCGTAGTGCTCTGCGGCGTGCAGCGAGAGCGAACCCCAGCCGCAACCGATGTCGAGCAGCCGCGACCCCGGCCCGAGGCCGAGTTTGCGGCAGACCAGGTCGAGCTTGTCGCGCTGAGCGTCGACGAGCGAGTAGTCCGGGGCGTCGGAGGTGAAGTACGCGCACGAGTACGCCAGGTGCACGTCGTCGAGGAGCAGGGCGTAGAACTCGTTGGAGAGGTCGTAGTGGTGGCTGATCGCCGCCCGGTCGCGCCGCTTGCTGTGCAGGGCACCGGTCAGCTTCGCCTGCGACGCGGGCGCCGCCGGCCGGAGTCCGATCGCGCCGAGCCGGGCCGCGGTGCCCGCCGCCCCCAACAGCTGACGAGGAGTCAGCTTCGGTGCCGCGAGCTCCCGCTCCCGGATCGTCGACCAGATCAGTCGGAAGCCCTCGGTGAGGTCACCCTCGACGTCGATCTCGCCGGTGACATAGGCCTGCGCGAGCCCGAGCTCGCCCGGCTGCCAGACCAGCCGCCGCAGCGCTCGCCGCGAACGCACGACGACCGCCGGGGCGTCCACCGGGCCCACCTCGCTGCCGTCCCAGGCCCGGACGCGGATCGGCAGGTCCCCGCCGAACAGCGGCTCGAGCAGCGCGACGAGTCGGTGCGCCGCTCCACGCTTCGCGGCCATCGTCACCCCTCCTCCCGGGTCAGCACGAACTGGTTGACGTCCAGGTACTCCGCGCGGAAGCCGGCCTCGGAGTAGCAGAGGTAGAACTCCCACATCCGCCGGAAGGTCGCGTCGAACCCGAGGGCCTCGACCTCCGTCGCGCGGGCGGCGAACCGGTCGCGCCACAACCGCAGCGTCTCGGCGTAGTGCCGGCCGAACCCGTGGCGGGCGGTGACGGTCAGCCCGGCCTGCGCGGCCGAGGACTCGACCGACTCCACCGACGGGATCAGCCCGCCGGGGAACACGTACTTGTGGATCCAGGTGTAGGTGTAGCGGGAGGCGAGCATCCGGTCGTGGGGCATGGTGATCGCCTGCAGTCCGATGCGGCCGCCGGGGGTCACCAGGCGGTGCAGCGTCGCGAAGTACTCCGGCCAGAAGTCGTACCCGACGGCCTCGATCATCTCGACGGAGACGACGGCGTCGTACTGCCCCTGCGCCGCGCGGTAGTCGCACAGCTCGATCGAGACGCGGTCGCCCAGCCCGGCCGCCGCCACCCGCTGCAGCGCCAGGGTCCGCTGCTCCTCCGACAACGTGATCGAGCGGACGGTCGCTCCGCGCGCGGCCGCCCGCAGCGCGAGTTCGCCCCACCCGGTCCCGATCTCCAGGACGCTCGAGCCGGCGCGCACCCCGGCCGCGTCGAGCAGCCGGTCGATCTTGCGGCGCTGGGCGTCGGCGAGGTCGTCCCACGTCGTGGTCGCCGCCGCGGCGTCCGAGCCGTCGCCCGGGCCGAACAGCGCCGCCGAGTAGGTCAGGGTCTCGTCGAGGAACAGCGCGAACAGGTCGTTGGACAGGTCGTAGTGCCGCGAGATGTTGCGCCGGGCGTTCTCCGCGGTCCCGCGCTCGGTGTGCGGGTGCCGGTGCACGGCGACGTCACGCAGACGCTGCAGCGACGGCGGCACCAGCGTCGCCATGCGCCGGCAGAACACGGTGAGGACGGTGGTCAGGTCGTCGGCGGTCCAGTCGCCCGCGAGGTAGGCCTCGCCGAAGCCGATCAGGCCACCGTTGCCGAGGCGGCGGTGCAGGGCCGCCGGCCGGACCAGTCGCAGCACCGGGGTGTCGGGACCGCCGGCGCCGATGTTCGTCCCGTCGGGCAGCAGGATCTGCAGCTCCATCCGCCGGGCGACGTGGGCGAAGAGCGCCCGCGCGGCCTTGGCGCGGTAGCCGCCGGGGGGCAGGGAGGCGACGTCCGGCCAGCGGACGGCGTCGACGCCGGGGTCGTAGCTGTTCCGGCGGGGCAGGGTGAGGCTCACTCAGACTCCTGGCTGACGAGGGTGGGGCGGACGGGGGACGACGGGGATGCGACGGAGCCAGAGGCGGATGCCCTGGTACCGGATCTGCGCGGCGACGGTGAGGGTGACCCAGGGGACGCGGGCCGCGGCCCGCAGCAACGCGGCGGTGCCCGCGCCCCGGCGCACCCCGCGGACGGTCGCGACGAACGGTCGCCCCTCGCCGCGGTGCAGCTCGACGGTGATCGCGACGCGCTCGTCCGGGGCGGGCAGCGACATCACGTAGCGCCCGTCGACGGGGTGGAACGGCGAGACGTAGAACTCCTTGGCGAACTCCGCCCGGCCGTCGGGCCCGGGGCGGAGCAGGTAGGCGTGCCGCTCGCCGTAGGTGTTGTGGACCTCCGCAACGACGGCGACGAGTTCGCCGGCGGGGTCGTGGCACCAGAACACCGACAGCGGGTTGAACACGTACCCGAGCACCCGCGCGTTGGCGAGCATGAGGACCCGCCCGCCGCGGACGTCGATGCCGTGGAGCGCCAGGAAGTCGTCGAGATTCTGACGGAGTGTCTGATCGGGTTCGCCCAGGTGGTCCTGCGCACGGAACTCAGCGAGCGCCCGTAGGGGCCAGGCCGGCCGGGGCAGGTCGTCCACGTCGACCAGCCAGGAGTAGCTGCGGTACCGGAACGCGTTGCGCACCGGCGTGTGCCGGACGTGCGCGATCGTCGTGTCGTACAGCGCCGGTGCGCTCACCACGTACCCCCGAGACGTTCGGCGGCCGCGACGCCGGAAGCCGCGCCGTCCTCGTGGAAGCCCCAGCCGTGGTACGCGCCGGCGAAGGCGATGCGGTCGTCGTTCAACGCCGGCAGCCGCCGCTGCGCCGCGACCGAGTCCGGCGTGTAGACCGGGTGCTCGTAGACCATCCGCGCGAGCACGGTGGCCGGGTCGACCAGCGCCGGCGAGTTCAGGCTGACGACGTACCGCTCGGGCCCGGGCAGCGCCATGAGGCGGTTCAGGTCGTAGGAGACGGCGACCGACTCCGCCGACGCCGCGCACGAGGCGAGCCGGTAGTTCCAGGACGCCTGGGCGCCGGACCGTCGCGGCAGCGGGGTGGGGTCGGTGTGCAGGACGGTCTCGTTGACCGAGTACGGGATCGCACCGAGGACGTCGTGCTCGGCGACGGTCGGTTCCGCGAGCAACGACAGGGCCTGGTGCGGGTGGGTGGCGACGACCGCGGCGTCGAAGGTCGCGAGCCCGTCGCCGTCGTCGCGGACCTCGACCCCGTCGGCGACGCGCCGCACCGCGCGGACCGGGGTCGCGGTGTGAACCGCGTGCAGCGTCTTCGCGACGCGCTCGACGTAGGTGCGGGACCCGCCGGTCACGGTCCGCCACTGCGGCGAGCCGGTGACGCTGAGCATTCCGTGGTTGGCGAGGAACGCGAACAGGTACCGCGCCGGGTACTGCAGCGCCGTCGCTGGGGAGCAGGACCAGACGCACGCCACGACCGGGGTGAGGAAATGGCGGACGAAGTAGTCCGAGTACCGGCCGCGGGCGACGAACTCGCCGAGCGTCTCCTCGCGGGTGGTCTCCCCCGCTCCGGCCGAACCCGCCGCGAACTCCGCCGACGCGAGCACAGCACGGGCGGCCCGGTGGAAGCGCGGGACCTCCGTCAGCATCCGCAGGTAGGCCGGGCAGGCGTTACCGGCGCCCGGGAACAGTCCCCGCAGTCCCCGGGCGCCGGCGTACTCGAGCCCGCAGCCGTCGCAGCGGACCGACATCGACATGTCCGACGGCTGCGTCGCGACGCCGAGTTCGGCGAACAGGCGCAGCAGCGTCGGGTAGGTCCGCTCGTTGTGGACGAGGAACCCGGTGTCGACGGCGGCGGTCCCGCCGGAGGCGCGGACGACGTCATGGGTGTGGGCGTGCCCACCGAGCCGGTCGTCGGACTCGTAGAGGGTGACGTCTGCGGTGCGGGAGAGGACCCAGGCGGCGGTCAGCCCGGAGACCCCGCCCCCGACGACGGCGATGTGGCGGCGCGAAGTGTTCGGCATGGTGCCGAGACTTCGGAGCCGCGGCCCCTAGCGGTTTGGTTTGACGCGTTCGTTGAAGCAGAGGCAGACGAACTCGCTGGTCAGGCGCTTCCACTCCCCCGCCCGGCGGAGCATGAAGTGCCCGTGCCCCCTCATCGGGACGTAGGTGGCGGGGACCCCCTCGGCCCGGACGGCCTCGACGTAGGCCTCCGAGGCGCGCGGGTCGGTCCACTTGTCCGCGGTGCCGTGGACGATCAGCAGGCGCGTCGAGCCGAGCGCGGGCCGCCGTTCGCCGGCGGGCAGCCACGGCGCGAGCCCGACGACGCCGACCACGGCCGGGTCGTCGGCCACCTGCAGGGCGGTCCGACCGCCCATCGAGTGCCCGACGAGGACGACGGGGACGTCCCCGTGCTCCTCCCGGATCCGGTCCAGCGCCCAGCGGGCGTCCGCGACCGGACTGGCCTCGGCCCCGTTCCAGCCCCGGACCCGGTAGCGGAGGGACCAGACGGCCACCCCGTCCCGGCGGACCTTGCGCGCGATCGCGCGGGCGAACGGCCGCAGCCGGAGCACCGAGGTGTGCCACGGCGACGACGGCTCCCGGCTCTCGGCCTTGCCGCCGTGGAGCAGGAGCACCACTCCGATGGTCTCGCCGCGCGCACGCGTGATGCGCACGGTCGGTTCGGCAGTCACGTCGTGTCCCCCTGGGTGGGATGTATCCGAAAGCCTGTCATGTCCGGCGGTCCGTCCGGTATTCGGAACCGCCGGCCGGACGGTTCGCCCTTTCGGGTACCACCCGCGCCCAAGCGAGTTGCCTTACCCAACGGGCCGGGCAACCCAAACCTTTCCTGGCAGCAAGTGTTCAGTTAGGCCGTTCGGGTGGTCCCAAAGCGGGTGAATTCGGACAAGCAGTTACTCACCGCACGCATTAGCGCAGTGCGGTCCAATGCCTGCCGAAGGACCGCAATCCGCTGGAAGAATTTGCCATAACAGCAGGGGCAAAAACTGCAGTCCGTCGCGCGCCGGGCATTCGCACTGCGATCATCGTGGTAACGGCAAGCCACCGTCCAAGGCCCGTACTGACAGGGGATCAGTGACCCGCGATGACCATGAACCAGAGCACCTCGAACTTTGACACCGCCATGCGCGGTTACGACCGGGCGGCTGTGGACGCCAAGGTGGCCCAGCTGACCGACGAGCGCGTCTCTTTCGAGCGCCGTGCAGCTGAGCTCGAGCGGGAGATGGCGCGGATGCGCCAGTCCCTGGAGAACGGCGAGAGCGCGCCGTACTACATCACGCTCTCCCGCAAGATGGAGGGCATCCTCCGTGAGGCCCACGAGGACGCCGACCGCGTCAAGGCCGACGCCGAGATGGCCAGCCAGCGTGAGCGCGAGCGGGCCATGTCCGTGGCCGAGGAGCTCATGGGCCGCACCAAGGACGAGAACGACCGCCGCGAGGCCGAGGTCCGTGCCCAGATCGAGGGCATGATCAACGCCGCCCGGTCCGAGGCGGACCGCGTCCGCCAGGAGGCGACCGACAAGGCCGCCCAGCTGGTCGCGAGCACGAGCGACGTCGTCGAGAAGGCGCGCATCAAGGGCGCCCAGATCGCGACCGAGGTCGAGACCAAGCTGACCGCCCAGCGCGAGCAGTTCGAGCGCGACACCGTCTCCCGCCAGGAGACCGCGGAGCGTCGTCTCGCCGAGACCGCCCAGATGGCCGAGCAGATGAAGGCCGAAGCGGCTCGGATGACCGAGGACTCCCAGCGTGCGGCCAAGGCCCTCATCGAGGCCGCCCGCACCGCCGCGTCGGAGCTCATCGCCGAGACCACCTCGCGCGCCGAGCGCCTGCAGCAGGACGCCGAGCGCGAGCTCGCCGCCCTGACGCACCGTCGCGACAGCATCAACGCGCAGCTGTCCACCGTCCGCGAGACGCTCTCCTCCCTCTCGGGTGGCGCGCTCGCCAAGTAGCACGACCAGCGAAGCGCCGGCCCGACTCCTAGCGGGCCGGCGCTTCGCCGTTAACGCGCTTCACTCGCCGGGGACAGCGCTTACTCGCCCGGTCGGGCGAGTAAGGGCTTGCCCCAGCGAGTGAAGCGCTGAGTGCTCAGGGGTGGTGGAGGTGGCGGGAATTGAACCCGCGTCCTACGGCACCGATCCAGGTCTTCTCCGGGCGCAGTCTGCTACTGATTTTCTCGGCCCCGGGTCGTCACGCAGACAAGCAACCCGACAGGCCCAGCCACTGTTCGGTGTCCTCGACGCCCCCGTGGCCCGGGCGGCGAGTAAGTCATCTAGCTGATGCCAGACACCGGGTCGATGACAATCCCCGGGCTGACAGACCTCTGAAGTGCTCTACCGTCAGGCGGCGAGAGCGAGGTCGCGCTGGTTGTTAACCTTGGCGCTTATTTTTTTGCGAGGCATGGTTAACGAGATCGTCCCCGCATCCTCGGCCCGCTTCTCCTGCAACGACATCCGCAGTCGAAACCGATCACCCCCTGTGCAGTTGTGCACCCAGGATAGCGTCGGGCACCGCCCTCGGCATTCCCGATGTCGCGCGGGGGCGGCGCGAGGGTCAGCGCTCGCCGCGGTTGCGCCGGCTGAGCTCGCGGGCCATCTCCCGTGTCGCCTGCTTCTCGGCGAGGGCCTGCCGCTTGTCGTGGAGCTTCTTGCCGCGGGCGAGGGCGATCTCGACCTTCGCCCGGCCGTCGAGGAAGTACAGCGAGAGCGGGACGATCGTCAGCCCCGACTCCTTGGTCTTGAGCATCCACCGGTCGATCTCGGCCCGGTTCAGCAGCAGCTTGCGGACCCGCCGCGGCTCGTGGTTCGTCCAGGTGCCCGCGGTGTACTCGGGGATGTGGACGGCGTGCAGGTAGGCCTCGCCGTCCCGGAACGTGACGAAGCCGTCGACCAGCGAGGCACGACCGGCCCGCAGGGACTTGACCTCGGTGCCGGTCAGGACGAGCCCGGCCTCGTAGACGTCCTCGATGTGGTAGTCGTGCCGCGCCTTCTTGTTCTGGGCGATGATCTTTCGCCCCTTCTCCCGCGACATGAGGACGAAGAGTACCCAGCGACCGGTCGGGTCAGTTCAACCATTTCATCGGGTTGACGAAGTGGCCGTTCTCCATCACCTCGAAGTGCAGGTGCGGGCCGGTCGAGTAGCCGGTGCTGCCGGAGTAGGCGAGCACCTCCCCGCGGGACACCTTCTCCCCGCGGCGGACGGCGAAGCGCGAGAGGTGGTTGTACGTCGTCACGAGGTAGACGCCGTTGACGTACCCGTGGTCGACGACGACCCGGTAGCCGTAGGCGCTGTTGTAGTAGGCGTCGATGACCCGGCCGTCGCGGGCCGCCCGGACCGAGGTCCCGGTCGGGACGCCGAAGTCGGTCCCGGTGTGGAGCTTGTTGCGGTGCAGGATCGGGTGGTACCGCATGCCGTAGGACGAGGTGATCGGACCGTTCACCGGCCGGCTCAGCCACCCGGTGCCCTGGACGACCTTGCCGCCGGTCTTCTCGGCGGCCTTGCGGGCGGCCTCGGCGCGCTTGCGGATGATGACGGCGAGTCGGTCGGACTCGGCCTTCATCGCCGCGAGGCGCTTCTCGATCTCGTCGCGGAGCTTCTCGGCCTTCTCCAGCGCCACGCCGCGGGCGACGATCAGCGCCTGGACCTCGGCCTCGGCGGCGGCCGCGGTGTTCCGGGCCTCGGTCGTCCGCGCGACCGCGGCTTCGGCGGCCTGCTTCTGCGCGACGATCCGCTCGCGGGACTCGTCGAGGAACTTCTGCTTGGCCTCCAGTTCCTTCCGGAGGGCGTCGAGGTCGGCCAGCACCTGCTTCTCGGAGCGGTTGACCGTCTCGTAGTAGGCCAGCGTCGAGGTGAGTTCCTCGGGGCTCTGCGCGTTCATGACGACCGACAGGCGCTGGAAGTCCCCGCCCATGTAGGCGGCGCGGGCCAGCGCGGCGAGGGCCTCGCGATGCGCCCGCATCCGGCCCTGGGCGCCGAGGTACTCGATCAGCGCCTGCTCGGCGTGGGACTCGGTCGCGGCGAGGTCGATCGCGGCGTCGTGCTCGGCCTTCTCGGCCTCGGCGACGGCCGTCCGGGCGGCGGCGAGCGCGGCCTGCGCCGGCGGCAGCTTGGCCTCGGCGGCCTCGAGCGCGGACGTCGCCTCGACGACCTCCTCCTCCTGCTCGTGGAGGTGGTCGTCGAGCTGCTGGACCTGCTGGTCCACCGCCCGCTTCTTCGCCTTGGGGTCGGTGTCCGCGGCGGCCGACGGCACGAGGAGCGCCCCCACCGTCACGGCGATGACGACCGCGAGCCGCTTGCGGCGGACCCAGACGGACATGGCACTCCCCCAAACCCCAACAATCACATCCGTCCCATGAGTATCACAACGGAGCGTGATCGGCCCGCAGGGCGCGCCGGGGCGGGGCCCCGCCGATCAGACGCGGAGGTAGCGGCGGAGGGTGACCGCGGAGACGAGGGCGGAGCCGCCGACGCCGAAGAGGAAGAGCCACGGGATCGTCGTGAAGACCGCGTCCCAGCCGATGAACGACGTGAACTGGAAGTTCGGCTCCAGGTAGTGGTCGACCCCGGCCCACTTCGCCGCGACGACGAGGATCGTCGCGAGCACCGCCCCCACTGCGCCGGCGATGGCGCCCTCGAGGATGAACGGCAGTCGGATGTAGAAGTTCGAGGCGCCGACCAGGCGCATGATCCCGGTCTCCCGCCGGCGGCTGTAGGCGGAGAGCCGGATCGTGTTGATGATCAGCAGCAACGCGGCGCCGAGGATGATCCCGGCGAGCAGGAGCGCGCCGATCGAGATCGCCCGCAGGACGCGGAAGAACGGTTCGAGGACGGTCCTCTGGTCCTGGACCTGGTACACCCCGGGCCGGCCGTTGAAGGCGCTGAAGATGATGTCGTACTTCGTCGGGTCCGAGAGCTTGACGCGGTAGGACTCCGGCAGCGCGTCCGGGGTGATGTTCTCGGCGATCGCAGAGCCGGAGAACCGCTCCTTGAAGCGCTCGTAGGCCTCGGGCTTGGTCTCGAAGTAGACGTCCTCGACGAGTGGCTTGAGCTTGTTGAGGTCGGCGGAGATCGCCTGCTTCTGCTCCTCCGTCGCGGCGCCGGACTTGCAGCTCGCGGCGTTGGTGTCGGTCGGCAGACAGAGGAAGAGGGTGACCTCGACCTTGTCGTACCAGTAGTCCTTCATCGTGTCGACCTGCTTGCCCGTGAGCATCGCGAGGCCGAACAGGGCGAGGGACACGGCGGTGGTGATGACCACCGCGATGGTCATCGTGAGGTTGCGCTTGAGACCGGTCGTGATCTCCTGCGTGACGAAGCTGACCCTCATGCGCTGTAGCCGTACACGCCGCGGTGCTGGTCGCGCACCATCCGACCGGTCTCGAGCTCGATGACGCGCTTGCGCATCTGGTCGACGATCGCCTGGTCGTGAGTGGCCATCAGAACGGTGGTGCCGGTCCGGTTGATGCGGTCCAGCAGCTTCATGATCCCGACCGAGGTGTTCGGGTCGAGGTTTCCGGTGGGCTCGTCCGCGATCAGGATCAGCGGCCGGTTGACGAACGCGCGGGCGATCGCGACCCGCTGCTGCTCACCACCGGAGAGCTCGTCCGGCATCCGGTCCTCCTTGCCGGAGAGACCGACGAGCTCCAGCACCTCGGGCACGACCCGGCGGGTGACCCCGCGGGACTTGCCGATCACCTCGAGCGCGAAAGCGACGTTCTCGAAGACCGTCTTGTTCGGCAGCAGGCGGAAGTCCTGGAAGACGGTCCCGATCTGGCGGCGCAGCTGCGGCACCTTCCAGTTCGAGAGGCGCGAGAGGTCCTTGCCGAGCACGTGGACGGTGCCCGACGTCGGCTTCTCCTCCTTGAGGACGAGCCGCAGGAACGTCGACTTCCCCGAGCCGGAGGTCCCGACGAGGAAGACGAACTCGCCCTTGTTGATCTCGAGCGAGATGTCGCGCAGCGCCGGCCGGTCCTGGCTCGGGTACGTCTTGGTGACGTTGTCCAAACGGATCATGGTGAGACCGATGGTAGGCGGGGCACGGCCCCGAATGGCGGATTAGGAGGTGGCGCCGGAGCGCCGCCACCGGATGCCGGCCTCGATGAAATCGTCGATCTCTCCGTTGAACACGGCCTGCGGGTTGCCGACCTCGTGCTCGGTGCGCAGATCCTTCACCATCTGGTACGGGTGCACGACGTACGAACGCATCTGATTGCCCCACGAACCGGACGAATCGTCCTTCAGGGCATTGATCTTCGCCTGCTCCTCGCGGCGGCGGACCTCCAGCAGCTTGGCCTGGAGGACCTCCATCGCCCGGGCCTTGTTCTGCAGCTGCGAGCGCTCGTTCTGGCAGGAGACGACGATCCCGGTCGGGATGTGCGTCAGCCGGACGGCCGAGTCGGTCGTGTTGACGCCCTGACCACCGGGGCCGGAGGCGCGGAAGACGTCGACGCGGATCTGGTCCTCGGGGATCTCGACGTGGTCGGTCGTGTCCGTGACCGGGACCACCTCGACCCCGGCGAACGAGGTCTGCCGGCGGCCCTGGTTGTCGAACGGCGAGATCCGGACGAGGCGGTGCGTCCCCTGCTCGACACTGAGCGTGCCGTAGGCGTAGGGCGCGTGCACGACGAAGGTGGCGGACTTGATGCCCGCCTCCTCGGCGTAGGAGGTGTCGTAGACCTCGGTCGCGTACCCGTGGCGCTCGGCCCAGCGCAGGTACATGCGGAAGAGCATCTCGGCGAAGTCCGCGGCGTCGACCCCGCCGGCCTCGGAGCGGATCGTGACCAGCGCGTCCCGGGCGTCGTACTCGCCGTTGAGGAGCGTCCGGACCTCCAGCTCGCCGATCTCCCGCTGCAGGTTCGCGAGCTCGGTCTCGGCCTCGGCGCGGGTGTCCGCGTCGTCGGCCTCCTCGGCCATCTCCCACAGGACGCCCAGGTCGTCCACGCGGCGGCGGACCTGCTCCATGCGCTTGATCTCGGCCTGCACGACCGACATCCGGCTGGTGACCTTCTGGGCCCGCTCCTGGTCGTCCCAGAGGTCCGGCGCGGCGGCCTGCTGCTCCAGGTCGGCGTACTCGGTGCGCAGCGCGTCGAGGTCGACGACCGCCTCGACGGACGACAGCGTCGCGTCGAGTGCCTTCAGCGCTTCGGCAAATTCGGGTCCGGCCACGAGGGTTCAGCCTACGTGGCCGGACCGCCGACGTTCGCCCCGGTCGATCAGACCTTGCGGTGGCGTCCCCGGGCCCGCCCCGCCCGGCCACCCGCCGCGGTGAGCGCACTCCCCGCCGCGACCAGCAACCCACCGACCGCGAGCAGGCTCCCCTCGGCCCCGCTCTGCGGGAGCGGCCGGACCCGCGGCGTCACCCCGCTCTGCGCCTCCGGCCCCGCTGCCTCCGTCGGCTCGGCGGTGTCGTTCGGGTCGGCGGTGTCGTTCGGGTCGGTCGTGTCCGACGGCCCCGACGCGTCGTCCGTGTCCACCGGGTCGGTCGGGCTCGTGGTGTCGGCCGTGTCGTCGGTGTCGGCCGTGTCGTCTGTGTCGTCTGTGTCGCCGGTGTCGTCCGTCTCCACCGGCCCGGTCGAGTCGTCGGGGCCGGTCGTGTCGTCCTGGCCCGCGGTGTCGGTCGTGTCGTCCTGACCCGCGGTGTCGGTCGTGTCGTCCTGACCCGAGGTGTCGGTCGTGTCGTCCTGACCCGCGGTGTCGGTCGTGTCGTCCTGACCCGAGGTGTCGGTCGTGTCGTCCGGCTCCGTCGTGTCCGAGGGCTCGACCGGCTCGTCCGGCGTCGTCGGCTCGTCCGGCGTCGTCGGCTCGTCCGGCGTGGCCGGCTCGACCGGCGTGGCCGGCTGGTCCGGGGTCGTCGGCTGCTGCGGGTTCGACTGCTCGACCGGGACCGACGTGGCGCAGACGAACCAGTGGCTGATGCCGGCCGGCTTGCCGTTGGGGTTCAGGGGCGAGTGGAGCTTCTCCCAGGGGAGCTGGCCGAGGCCCGTGGGCGGGTTGTTCGCCGTGCCCGGGCGGTACACGTTGTGCGCGTTCCCGCCCTTGACGATGACGCCGAGGATCTCGAAGCCGGGCTTGATCGCGGTGATCGTCGGGTAGGTCCCGCCGATCTTGCCGTCCTGGTAGCTCAGGACCGCGTTGGGATCGGCGTACTCCTTGCCGTCGATGCCGTACCGCTCGCCGCCGAGGCCCACGCCGAACTTCCCGCTCCCGCAGGAGGTGGCGTTGCCGGAGATCGCCGCGGCGCGGCTGTCGCCCGCGTTCTCGGCGGCCGGGGCCGCGCTCGCGGCCGTGCCGGCGGCGACGACGGCCGCCACGGCGGTGCCGGCGGTCACGGCAGCGCGGCCGGCGGCCACGCGGGAGGCGCTGGGCTGCTTGGTGGATCCGAAGTGTGGAGCATCAAGGAGGGTCGGCGACAGGGGCCCGAGGGCCCCAGTGAGCGACCGGGTTGAAAGAACTGAGGCGTCCCCGCGGTGCGGGGACGCCTCATGAGTTTCAACCCGGTCGCTCAGTGGGGGTCAGGACCGCTCGTCGTCCTTGCCGGGGCCGCCGTTGACGGTGTCCCGGCCCGGACCGCCGCGGAGGTGGTCGCGACCACCGTTGCCGTGCAGGACGTCGTTGCCCTTGTTGCCGGCGAGCTTGTCCTGGCCCGGACCGCCGGAGATCTTGTCGTCGCCCCCACCCCCGGCGAGGTCGTCGTTGCCGGCTCCGCCGCAGAGGATGTCGTTGCCACCCCGGCCGCGGATCTTGTCGTTCCCGCCGTAGCCGTAGATCAGGTCCGGCCCCTTGGTCCCGATCAGGACGTCGTTGCCGTTGGTGCCCTTGAGCACGTTGTACTTGCGCGCCGCCTTCGACGACAGCGCGAAGTCGCACTTCGCCTCGAGCTTCGGCTTGGGCGTCGGCTTCGGCGTCGGCTTCGGGGTCGGAGTGGGGTCGGGGGTCAAGACCCAGGTCCGGAAGGCGTAGTCGCCTTCGTCGCCGACCGCGCTCCAGGGAGTCCCCTCTCCCGCGGTTTCGAACGCCTGGCCCCCGGGGTACGCGTCGGCGAGGGTTCGGCCGGCGAAGTACGACCCGGCGCCCGCCGCGGCGCGGGCGACGACGGCGTACTGGGTCCCCGCCGAGATGGTCGGCGCCACCGGGAAGTTCACCGGGACGAAGACGGACGGCGGGTTGAAGATCTCGGCCAGCGGCAGGTCCGCGGCCGCGACCTGCGTGCTCGCGAGGACGGAGTCGCCCACCTGGCCGGCGGGCGCGTTCCGGAGTTCCACCGTGAGCGTCCCGGGGTCCTCCGGGGTCCGGGCGAGCTTCAGCTCGACCCGAACGAGAGGTCCGCTGCGCCCGGCCGTGAAGACCTGGGCGGCGGCGTAGTTCTCCTGCACGCCCTGCGCGAAGGTCTGGCTCGTCTGCTGCTGGTCCACGGCGTCGGCGGCGCCGGCGGACTGACTCAGCGTCAGTCCGCCGGCGGCCAACAACCCGACGGCGCAGGCCGCGCCCAGCGTCCGGCGGGGGCCGACCGATCCTCGCCCGATCACTGGCGCTCGTCGTCCTTGCCGGCGCCACCCTTGAGGACGTCCTTACCGGCTCCGCCGATCAGGAGGTCCGGGCCGGAGTTGCCGTAGAGGACGTCGTTGCCCTTGTCCCCGCGGAGCAGGTCCATGCCCGGGCCGCCGTAGATCGTGTCGTTCCCGCCCCCACCGAAGAGTTCGTCGTTCCCGGCGCCGCCGCAGAGCACGTCGTTGCCGCCGCGACCGCGAATCACGTCGTTCCCGCCGTAGCCGAAGATCAGGTCCGGACCCTTGGTGCCGATCAGCACGTCATCGGCGTTGGTCCCCTTGATGACGTTGTACTTCTTCGCCTTGCCCTTGAAGTCGCACTTCTTGTCCTGCTTGTGGTTCACCGGCTTCGGCGGGATGTCCAGGTAGGTGATGAACGCGAAGTCGATCCCCTGCTGCGTCCAGTCGTCGTCGGGAGGTGAGGCCAGCGTGGCCCACGCCGACCCGCGGTGGTACTTGTCGTAGTCGGACATCGTCAGGGCGTACTGCCCCTTGACGCCGTTCGTGTGCACCACGATCGCGTACTGGGTTCCCGCCGTGATCGCGGGCGGCGTCGCGAAGGTGAACTGCAGGAAGCCCTTGTCGTTGAGGGGAATCGACGACGCCGCCTTCGTGGTCTTGGCCAGGACCGTCGCGCCCGGCACACCGCCCACGGTGTTGCGGATCTCCACGTGGAGCGGCTTGGTCGCCCCGCTGTCACGAGTGAGCGCCAGGTCCACGCGCCGCAGCGGGCCGCTCCTGCCGGCGGTGAAGACCTGCGCCCATGACGAGTCGTCGTCGACGGCGTACGTCTGGTCCTCGTCCTTCTGCTTCTGGTCGACGGTGTCGACCGCGTTCGCGGACGAGGACATCGAGACCCCGGCTCCGGCCAGCACAACAGCGGCGCACGCGGCGCCGACGGTGCGGCGAACGTTCATCGGTTTCCCCCAGAGAGTTGCCGCCGGACCGACTCCGGCGCATGCGAATCGTGATGGTCACTGACGTTCGTCGTCCCGGCCCGAGCCGCCCTGGACGATGTCGTGGCCGGCACCGCCCCGCAGGACGTCGTTCCCGGCCCCGCCCTTGAGGACGTCGTTGGCCTTGTCGCCGCGCAGGACGTCGTTGCCCTTGTTGCCGACGACCAGGTCCGTGCCGGGGCCGCCGGAGATCTTGTCGTTCCCGCCGCCGCCGTAGATCTGGTCGGCACCCGCGCCGCCGCAGATGATGTCGTTGCCCCCGCCGCCGCGGATCGTCCCGACGATGCGGTCGTCGCCGTTCGTCCCCTTGATCACGTTGTACTTCTTGCGCTCCTTCGCCGAGATCGTGAAGGAGCACTCCGCCTTCAGCTTCGGCTTCGGGGCGGGGGTGGGCTTGGGCCCGAGCGGCCCGTCCACGTAGGTCGCGAAGGTCAGGTCGTAGGACTGGCTCGCCCAGGGACCGCTGGGCGGCGACGTCGGGGCGAACCAGGCATCCCCAGCCGCGTAGGTGTTGGTGGCGGAGGTCCCCACCCAGAACTGTTGGGCCGAACCGTTGGTGTGGACGGCCAGGGCGTACGTCGATCCCGCGGTGACGGAGGCCGGCGCCGCGAACGTGACCGTCTCCGTGCCGACCTCGTCGGCGGACACGGACCCCGCCGGAACAACGGCCGTCGCGAGCACGGTCGAGCCGGGGCCCGCGGCCGACGCGTTGCGGATCTCGACCGTCAACGGGTCGGAGGTCTCCTCGGCCCGGAACAGGCGCAGGTCCACCCGGGTCAGCGGGCCGGTCCGGCCGGCGGTGAAGGTCTGGGCGAACGAGTTGTCCGCGTCCACGAGGTCGGTGGAGCCGGCGACCGACTGTTGCTGGTCGAGGGCCTCGGCCGCCCCGGCGGACTGGGTCACGACCACTCCGGCCGTCGAGATCAGGGCGAGGGTGCACACGGAGCCGGCGACACGGCGAACGTTCATGTGTCTCCCAGGACGGCCGGCGGACCGCCGGGTCAAATCGGTGGTGCTCATGAGCGCTCGTCGTCCTTGCCCGGACCGCCGTTGACGGTGTCCCGGCCCGGACCGCCGCGGAGGTGGTCACGACCCCCGTTCCCCCGGAGGACGTCGTCGCCCTTGTTGCCGAGCAACGTGTCCTTCCCCGGACCGCCGGAGATCTTGTCGTTGCCCCCGCCGCCGGCGATGTCGTCGTTCCCGGACCCGCCGCAGAGGATGTCGTCGCCTCCGCGACCCCGGATCTTGTCGTTCCCGCCGTAGCCGTAGATCAGGTCACGGCCCTTCGTCCCCACCAGGAGGTCGTTGCCGTTCGTGCCCCTGATCACGTTGAACTTCTTCGACGAACCCGAGAAGTCGCAGTTCGCCTTGAGCACCGGCTTCGGCGGCGGCTTCGGCGTCGGGGCCGGCGTCGGGGCCGGCGTCGGGGCCGGCGTCGGGGCCGGGGTCGGGGTCGGGGTGCACCGACGGGTCGACGTAGGTCTTGAACGCCCAGTCCCCGGACAGCGGAAACCAGGTCGTCGGAGCGGAAGGCTCAGACCACCATCCCTGACCGCGGGCGTAGGCCGTGGAGTTCGGCGATTGACCCACTGCGTACGCGCTCCCGCCCTCGCTCGAGGCCACCAGGGCGTACGGGGTTTCGGCGACGAGCAGGGCCGGTGCCGGAAAGGAGATCGAGACGAACGCGCTCGGGTCCCCCGTCGCAGGTACCGAGTCCGCCGGCAGCACGGCCGTCGCGAGTACCCCCGCTCCCGGCTTGCCGTCCGCGCCGACGGGCCGGACCTCCAGCTTGACCGGGTCGTTGTTGGGGGCCTGGCCTCCGAGGAACAACTCGACCCGGACCAGCCCGCCGCTCACAGCCGGCGTCACGGTCTGCGCGGAGATGATCGTGGCACCCGAGCCGACCAGTCCAATTGAGGCGGGGACCCCGTCCGTCAGCAGTTGCTGTTGGTCGAGGGTCTCGGCCGCGCCGGCGGAATGAGCCAGGACCACCCCGGCGGTGAGCACCGTGAGAGCGGTGGCGGCGGTAAGCCGGCGACGGACATGCGTCATGACGAACCCCGTGACGTGTGAGTGAGTGGGACTGATCATGAGCTGAATCACGCTCAGTGGAAGCCCGAACGACGAGATCAACCCGAATGTCCGAGTCGTTCTCACCCGTTCGGCCGTCTGGCCGCGCTTTCGACCCGGGGGCGGGCGGCGACGCTATGGTCGGCCTCGTGACCAGCGCAGCGTCGCGCGCGTCGGAGGGTCGGTCCTTCGGCGAGGAGGGGGCCCGGCTCACCTACGGGTCGTACCTGCGGCTGCCCGAGCTCCTGAACCAGCAGCGGCCCGCGTCGGAGCCGCCGGCGCACGACGAGCTGCTGTTCATCACGATCCACCAGGTCTACGAGCTGTGGTTCCAGCAGTTGCTCCACGAATTGGAAGCGGTCCGGGCCGCCATGTTCGACGGGCGGGCCTGGCAGGCCCGGGCCCTGCTCAGCCGCGTGCACTCGATCGAGCGGGTGCTGGTGGGGCAGGTCGAGGTCCTCGAGACGATGACCCCGCAGGACTTCCTCGCCTTCCGGTCGCGGCTCGCTCCGGCGAGCGGGTTCCAGTCGGTCCAGTTCCGGGAGGTCGAATTCCTCTCCGGTGCGAAGGACCCCGACTTCCTCGCGCGCTTCACCGCGCTCACTGACGCCGAGCGGGCGCGTCTCGAACGCCGGCTCACCGAGCCCACCCTGTGGGACGCGTTCCTGCACCTGCTCCGTGGCCGCGGCCTCGCGACCGACTCCGACGAGGCGATCACCGCGAGCCTGCTCACCGTCGCCCGGGACCGGGACACCCACGGCGACGCCTGGGACCTGGCCGAGGCCCTCGTCGAGCACGACGCCAACGCCTGGCTGTGGCGCTCGCGCCATGTCGTCATGGTCGAACGGCAGATCGGCACGAAGTCCGGGACCGGCGGCTCGTCCGGCGGCCCGTACCTGCGCGGCCGCCTGCCGTTGCGGTACTACCCCTTGCTGTGGGAGCTGCGAGATCACTTATGAACGAGCACCGATGAGCACCCCGACGATGCCGGCCCTCACCGCCGAGGACTTCGCCCGCCTGACGCGGACCTACTACCGCCACGTCATGGCGTCGGAGATCAGCGAGCGGCCCCAGGCCGACCTCGACGGGGCCGTCCGCGCCCACCTCGCGCTCGCCGCCAACCGGCCCCAGGGCACGGTCAAGGTGCGGGTCTACACCCCGACGCCGGAGACCGACGGCTGGTCCGCGGCCGGGCGGACCGTCGTCGAGATCGTCACCGACGACATGCCGTTCCTCGTCGACTCGGTGACCGCCGCGCTGACCCAGGCCGACCGCGACATCGACCTCGTCGTCCACCCGCAGGTCGTCGTCCGCCGCGACGTCGCCGGCGCGCTGCGCGGCATCGAGGACTCCCCCGGCCACGACTCGACCGCACCATTGCCGGAGGACGGCTGCCCCGAGTCGTGGATGCACCTGGAGATCGACCAGGTGACGCCCGAGGAGATGGCGCGCATCGAGGCGGAGCTGCGCCGCGTCCTGCGCGACGTCCGCGACGCCGTCGAGGACTGGCAGAAGATGGGCGAGGCCGCCCTGCGCGCCGCCGACGACCTCATCGGCGAGGAGGGGATGCCGGGTCGCGACACCGACCCGGAGATCGCCGAGGCCTGGGAGCTGATGCGCTGGCTCGCCGACAACCACTTCACCTTCCTCGGCTACCGCGAGTACGACCTGGTGCACGAGGACGGGGAGGACGTGCTCCGCGGCGTGCCCGGCACCGGCCTCGGCATCCTGCGCTCGGACGTCCTGCGTTCGAGCTCCTTCGACGCCCTGCCGCCGGAGATCCGCGCCCGAGCGCGTGACTCACGGCCGTTGATCATCACCAAGTCGACGACCCGCTCGACCGTCCACCGACCGGGCTACCTGGACTACATCGGCGTGAAGAAGATCGTCGACGGCGAGGTCGTCGGCGAACGTCGCTTCCTCGGGCTGTTCAGCCGCGCCGCGTACACCGAGAACGTCGCGCGCATCCCGGTCCTGCGCCGCAAGGTCGACGAGCTCTACGAGCTGACCGGCTTCATCCCCAACAGCTACTCGGGCCGGGACCTGCTCGAGGCGATCGAGACCTACCCGCGCGACGAGCTGTTCCAGACCCCGACCCCGCAGCTGTACAAGGTGCTGCTCGCGGTCCTGCACCTCAAGGAACGCAAGCAGCTGCGGCTGTTCCTGCGCTCCGACGAGTTCGGCCGGTTCATCTCCGCGCTGGTCTACCTCCCGCGCGACCGGTACAACACCGAGAACCGCCTCAAGATCCAGGAGATCCTGCTCCGCGAGCTCGACGGCGTGAGCCTGGAGTACACCTCGCGCGTCACGGAGTCGGTCCTCGCGCGGCTGCACTTCGTCGTCCGCGTCGACCCGACGCTGCCCAAGGACGAACGCAAGCCGATCGACGCCGCCCGCGTCGAGGCTCTGCTCGTCGACGCGACGCGAACCTGGCGCGAGGCCCTTCATCTCGCCCTGGAGGAGCGCTACGACGAGACGAAGGCCGGTCTGCTGACGGCCCGTTACGGCGACGCGTTCCCCGCCGGGTACCGCGAGTCGAACTCCCCCACCGCGGCGGTCGACGACCTGATCCGGATCGAGGCGCTGACCCCCGACGACGGCCTCAGCGTGCGGATGTACGAGCCCCGCGGCCTGCCGGAGGGGCACCGCCGGTTCTCGGTCTACCGCCGCGGCTCGGCCCTCTCGCTCTCGGACATGCTGCCGGTGCTGCAGCACCTCGGCGTCGAGGTGATCGACGAGCAGCCGTACCGCATCGAGCTCCCCGACGGCGAGGCGTGGATCTACGACTTCGGCCTGCGGACGAACGCCCTCGCGAAGCCGACCGCCGGGGTGCGCGAGCTGTTCGAGGAGGCGTTCCTCGCCGCCCGCGACGGCCGCGCCGAGTCGGACAACTTCCAGCAGCTGGTCCTCACCGCCGGCCTGACCTGGCGTCAGGTTGCCGTGCTGCGCGCCTATGCGAAGTACCTACGCCAGACCAACACCACGTTCGGATACGAGTATCTCGAGCAGGTCGTCACCGCGAACTGCGCGATCGCGCGCACCCTCGCCCTGCTCTTCGAGGCTCGCTTCGACCCGAAGCTGGGAGCGGCCGACGCCCCCGAGCGCGTCGAGCTCTGCCAGGCCCTCACCACCGACATCACCGACGCGCTCGACCACGTCGCCAGCCTCGACGCCGACCGGATCCTGCGGGCGTTCCTCGCGATGATCCAGGCCACGCTGCGCACCAACTACTGGGTGCCCCCGCGCGGCGACGAGGCCCGCCAGGCCCTCGCGTTCAAGCTCGACCCGCACCGCTGCCCGGACCTGCCGGCCCCGCTGCCGATGTTCGAGATCTGGGTCTACGCCCCGTTCGTCGAGGGCGTGCACCTGCGCTTCGGTCCGGTCGCGCGCGGCGGTCTGCGCTGGTCCGACCGGCGCGAGGACTTCCGCACCGAGATCCTCGGCCTCGTCAAGGCGCAGATGGTGAAGAACACCGTCATCGTCCCGGTCGGGGCCAAGGGCGGGTTCGTCGTCAAGCGGCCGCCGGCGCCCTCCGGGTCCCCCGACACCGACCGCGACGCCTTCGCGGCCGAGGGCGTCGCCTGCTACCGCGCCTTCATCGGCGGAATGCTCGACGTCACCGACAACCTGGTGAGTGGTCAGATCGTGCCGGCCGCCGGCGTCGTCCGGCACGACCCCGACGACGCGTACCTCGTCGTGGCCGCGGACAAGGGCACGGCGAAGTTCTCCGACATCGCGAACGAGATCAGCGTCGCCCGCGAGTTCTGGCTCGGCGACGCGTTCGCGTCCGGCGGGTCCGTCGGCTACGACCACAAGGCGATGGGCATCACCGCCCGCGGCGCGTGGGAGTCGGTCAAGCGCCACTTCCGCGAGCGCGGGATCGACTGCCAGAACGAGGACTTCACCTGCGTCGGCATCGGTGACATGTCGGGCGACGTCTTCGGCAACGGGATGCTGCTCTCGCGGCACATCCGTCTGGTCGCCGCGTTCGACCACCGGCACATCTTCCTCGACCCGAACCCGGACGCCGCGACCTCCTACGCGGAACGGGAACGGCTCTTCGCGCTCCCCCGCTCGTCGTGGGCGGACTACGACGCGTCGCTGATCTCCGAGGGCGGCGGCGTCCACCCGCGGACCGCGAAGTCGATCCCGATCACCCCACAGGTGCGGACGTTGCTCGGGCTCGGCGAGGACGTCACCGCCATGACGCCGAACGACCTGCTGCGCGCGATCCTGCTCGCCGAGGTCGATCTGCTCTGGAACGGCGGCATCGGCACCTACGTCAAGGCGTCGACGGAGACGCACGCCGAGGTCGGCGACAAGGCGAACGACGCGATCCGCGTCGACGGCGCCGACCTGCGCGCCCGCGCGGTCGGCGAGGGCGGGAACCTCGGCTTCACGCAGCGGGGGCGCATCGAGTACGCCCTGCACGGCGTCGGTGGTGCCGGCGGCCGGATCAACACGGACGCGATCGACAACTCCGCGGGCGTGGACACCTCCGACCACGAGGTGAACATCAAGATCCTGCTCGACAGCCTCGTCGCGGGCGGGAGTCTCCCCCGCGACGAACGGGACTCGCTGATGGCGTCGATGACCGACGAGGTCGCCGCGCTGGTCCTGCAGGACAACTACGCGCAGAACATCGCGCTCGCCAATGCGCTCGCCCAGGCGCCGCAACTGCTCCACGCCCACGCGCGGCTGATCCGGACGATGGAGGGTGCCGGCGTGCTCGACCGCGCGCTGGAGTTCCTCCCGACGGAGAAGGAGATCGCGGCCCGCGAGGCCGAGGGTCGCGGCCTCACCGCGCCCGAACTCGCCGTCCTGCTCGCCTACACGAAGATCGTGCTCAACTCGGCCCTGCTGAGCTCCGACCTGCCGGAGTCGGCGGCGCTGCAGCCCGTCGCGGTGAACTACTTCCCGGTCCCGCTGCGGCAGCGTTTCGCGGCCGAGATCGCGGCCCACCCGCTGCGGCGCGAGATCCTCACGACCGCCGTCGTGAACGACCTCGTCAACGACGCCGGCATCACGTTCCTCCAGCGGCTCAGCGAGGAGACGGCGGCGCCCGCCGTGGACATAGCGCGGGCCTACCTGGTCGCGCGGGACGCGTTCGACCTCGAGCCGTTCCGCGAGGACGTCGCCGCACTGGACAACCAGATCCCCGCCGACGTCCAGACCCGGATGCGGCTGCAGGCCCGTCGGCTGGCCGAGCGCGCGACGCGCTGGCTCCTGGCCAAGCGCCGCTCGCCGCTCGACATCGACGCCGAGGTGGAGTTCTTCTCCGCCGGGGTCACCGAGGTCCTCGCGATGGTGCCGAAGATGGTCCGCGGCACCGACGCCGACGCCCTCGCCGCGGAGCGCGACTCCCTCGTCGCCGCCGGCGTGCCCCACGACCTCGCCGAGCGCTCGGCCGCGATGGACCTGGCGTTCGCGGCGCTCGACATCGTCGAGGTCTCGCGCACCAGCGGGTTCTCCCGTGCCGACGTCGCCGAGGTGTACTTCCTGCTCGCCGACGAGCTCGCGATCTCGAAGCTGCTCGCCGCGATCAACGCCCTCCCCCGCGACGACCGGTGGAAGGCGACAGCCCGGGCGAGCGTCCGCGAGGACCTGTTCGCCGCGCACGCCGCGCTCACCGCGGACGTCCTCTCGACCGGGGGCTCCACCGCGACCCCGCGCCAGCACTACGCGGCCTGGCGGGCCGAGGCCGGCGAGGTCGTCGACCGGGCGATGAAGGTCTTCTCCGAGATCACCGCGGCGGAGGCCCTCGACCTCGCGATGGCGTCGGTGGCCATGCGCTCGTTCCGGAGCCTGCTCGCGTCGCCGCGTGGCTGACTACCGCTCGGTAACTCCCGGGTGCGAGGATTCGGGCAATTCGTCCCGAATGCCGCACGAGGAGTTCCGCCGTGACCGAGAAGAACCGAGTGTCCGTGTCCACCGAGATTGCCGCGCCGGCCGAGAAGGTCTACGCGATGATCTCCGACCTCCCCCGCATGGGCGAGTGGTCGACCGAGAACCGCGGCGGCAAGTGGAAGGGCGGCGCAACCGAGCCCGCCCCCGGCGTGAAGTTCAAGGGCAAGAACGCCGTCGGCTGGCGCAAGTGGTCGACCGACGTCACCGTCCTCGAAGCCACCTCGGCGAAGGTCTTCTCCTTCCGCGTCAGCGCCGGCCCGATCGTCCTGTGCGACTGGGTCTACGACTTCGAGCCCACCCCCACCGGCTGCAAGGTCACCGAGACCTGGGTCGACCGCCGCATGCCCGGCATGGGCACCGTCGGCCGCCTCGTCAGCGGCGTCAAGGACCGCTCCGTGACGAACAAGATCGCGATGGAGGAGACCCTCGCCAAGGTGAAGGCCGCCGCCGAGCAGGGCTGACGCCGCCACTCCCCCGTCGCGTCGCGCCTCCCCCGTCGCGCCTTCCCCCGAAAGCGCAGCATGGCACCCCGATTTGACCTTCGGAGGTGCTGTGCTGCGCTTTCGGGAGTCTGGGGCGCCTGCGGAAGCAGGAGAAGTTGGGCGCGTCAGCCCAGGTGGGGGTAGCGCCAGTCGGTCGGGGGGACGAGGGTCTCCTTGATCGACCGGGGGCTGAGCCACCGCAGGAGGTTCAGGGGGGAGCCCGCCTTGTCGTTGGTGCCGGAGGCGCGGGAGCCGCCGAAGGGTTGCTGGCCGACGACGGCGCCGGTGGGCTTGTCGTTGACGTAGAAGTTCCCGGCGGTGAAGCGGAGAGCGGCGGAGGCCTGCTCGACCGCGGCGCGGTCGTTGGCGAACACCGCGCCGGTGAGGCCGTACGGGGTGCCGGTGTCGACGAGGCGGAGGACGTTCTCCCACTCGCGGTCCTCGTAGACGAAGACGCCCAGCAGCGGACCGAAGTACTCGGTGCAGAGGACCTCGTTCGTCGGGTCGTCGGTCGCGACGATCGTCGGACGGACGAACCAGCCCTCGGAGTCGTCGCACTCGCCGCCGACGAGGATGCGCGTCGACGACCCGTCGCGGGCGCGGCCGATCGCGTCGCGGAGCTTCGTGAACGCGCGCTCGTCGATGACGGCGCCGAGGAAGTTCGAGAAGTCCGCGACGTCGCCCATCGGCAGGGCCGCGGTCTCGGCGAGGAGGTCCTCGCCCATCCGCTCCCACACCGACCGCGGCACGAACGCCCGTGACGCGGCGGAGCACTTCTGCCCCTGATACTCGAACGCCCCGCGGATCAACGCGGTGCGCAGCGCGGCCGGGTCGGCGGAGGGGTGGGCGAGGACGAAGTCCTTGCCGCCGGTCTCCCCCACCAGCCGCGGGTAGGTCCGGTACGTCGACAGGTTCTCGGCCACCCCGCGCCACAGCGCGGAGAACGTCGCCGTCGACCCCGTGAAGTGGATGCCGGCCAGCGCCGGGTGCGGCAGCACCGCGGCCGAGGCCTCCGGCCCCGCCCCGGGCACCAGGTTGATGACGCCGGGCGGGAGGCCCGCCGCCTCGAGCAGCCGCATCGACGCCTGGGCCGCGAGCAACTGCGTCGTCGACGGCTTCCAGACGACGGTGTTGCCCATCAGCGCCGGGGCGGTCGGCAGGTTCGCGGCGATCGAGGTGAAGTTGAACGGCGTGACCGCGTAGACGAAGCCCTCGAGCGGCCGGTGGTCGGTGCGGTTCCACTGCCCCGGCACCGAGATCGGCTGGGTCGCGAGGATCTCCCGCGCGAAGTGCACGTTCCAGCGCCAGAAGTCGACGAGCTCGCAGACCGCGTCGATCTCCGACTGGTGGACGGTCTTCGACTGTCCGAGCATCGTCACGGCGTTGCTGTGATCGCGCTCCGGCCCGGCGAGCAGGTCGGCGGCCCGGAGGAAGACGGCAGCGCGGGCGTCGAAGGACAGCTCGCGCCACGCCGGCGCCGCGGTCAGGGCGGCGTCGATCGCGGCGGAGGTCTGCTCGGTCGTCGCGGCGCGGCCCCGGGCCAGCACCAACTCGTGCCGGTGCGGGGCGCGGACCACGAGCTCCTCGCCCGCGCCGGCGCGTTGCTCACCCGCGACGGTCAGCGTGATGTCGACGGTCTCGGCCGCGACGGCCTTGAGGGCCTCCTCCACCCGGGCCCGCTCGGGCGACCCCGGCGCGTAGGTGAGGACCGGCTCGTTGCGCGGCTGCGGTACGGCGGTGACGGCGTCCACCTGATCATCGTGACACGCCACATATGCCGAACGCCCTGCATCGCCCGCCCCGGGGAGCAAGAATCACGACCGGCTGCCCGAAAGGGTGGGGTTCGTCCGGGGGTGGGGGTTCCATGCAGGCGTCGCGACGCGATCGGGTTCGGCAGGCGCGCGCGGTGCGTCGGGCCCGGACTGCCGCCGTGGCCTCGCTCCTGCCCGGCGTCGGGCACCTCATCGTCGGCCGCCGCCGCGCCGGGATGACGCTGCTGCTGGCGACGATCGTCCTGGTCGTCGGCCTCGGCGCGGTCCTGCTGACGCTCGACGCGTCCGCGACCGAGCGCCTCGCGGTGAAGACCGACGTCCTGCTCGCGATCGCGGGCGGCCTGGTCCTCGCCGGCCTGCTCTGGTGCGCCACGATCGTCTCCGCCTACCGGGCCGCCCGCCCGCCGCGGATGTCCGGGTCCCAGGCGGCCGTCACCCGCGGGCTCGTCGGCCTGACCTGCCTCGCGGTGATGACGCCACTGACCTACGGCGCGTCGACGGTCTACGCCGCCCGCGACGTCCTGTCCGACAAGTTCCGCTCGGACCTGCTCCAGACCGCCACCGACGCGGCCGGCGTCCCGGTGACGCCGAGCCCGACCCCCACCCCGGTGCCGTTCGCCGACCGCGACCGGGTCTCGGTGCTCCTGCTCGGCGGCGACGGCGAGGACGACCGCAAGGGGGTCCGGACCGACGCGCTGATCCTCGCGACCGTCGACACCCGTACGGGCCGGACGTCGCTGATCAGCCTGCCGCGCAACCTGCAGAACATCCCCATGCGGCCGGGCACCCCGCTGGCGAAGGCCTACCCGAACGGGTATCCCGAGTTCTGGTTCGGGCTCTACACGGTGGCCGCCGACAACCCGGCGCTGATGCCGCACGTGCGGCCCGAGAACGCCGGCGCGGCCGCGATCACCGACACTGCCGCCTACCTGACCGGCATCGACATCGACTACTACGTCCTCACGGACATGGCCGGCTTCCGGAAGATCGTCAACGCGCTCGGCGGTGTGACGATGAACGTCCGCTCCGGCGACGGTCTCCCGATCCCGATCGGCGGCTCGCACGCCGGCGACGGGACGGTGACGGCGCGTCCGCACGGGGCGATCCCCCTGGGCCGGCAGAAGCTCGACGGCTACCACGCGCTCTGGTACGTCCGCTCCCGCTTCGCCAGCGGCGACGAGGAGCGCCAGGCCCGGCAGCGGTGCCTGCTCACCGCGATCGCGCGGCAGGCCGACCCGGGCTCACTCCTGACCTCGATCCGCGAGTTCACCAGCGCGGCGAAGCAGGTCCTGCTCACGAACATCCCGGCCGACGTGCTGCCGGACTTCGCGGAACTGGTCCGCGAGCACCGGCGGACCGCGCAGATCGACCGGGTCACGATCCTCGACGTCGTGGGATCCAGCGTGCACCCGAACGTCGAGGCGATCCGGGCGCGCGCGGCGGCCGCAGTCGCCGGCAGCCTCACCCCTGAGGCCACCAGCGACCACGGCGTTCCGCGGCCGATCTGTCCGAACCTGTAGCCGGCCCGGCAGCCGACCCCGCCGTTCGGGTCAGCGAGCGGCGGTGCGGGTGAAGGTCACCCAGTTCGCGCTGTTCTTGTGCACGAAGCCGGCGGTCGACATGGTCTTGCGCGGCTTGACGGTGAAGCTGGAGCGGCTGACGCTGCTCAGGCTCTGGTCGCCCTTGCCCGAGACCCCGCCGGCCATCCAGCCGGTGGTCACGTAGCCCTTGGGCGCGGTGTGCCGGACCTGGTACTTGCCGTTCGGCAGCCCCTTGCCCTTGGTGAGCACCTTGCAGCCCGCGAGGCGGAAGGTCTTGACGACCTTGCCCTTGCGGACGAGCTGGATCTTCGAGCTCGGACCGTCGGCACGGCCCGCGCAGATGGCCAGCGTCCCGTAGGACTGCTCGCTGGTCGAGGCCGCCGCCCCGATCTCGCCGGCGTGAGCGGCGGTCGGAATGGCGACGGCGGTGGCCGTGGCGAGCAGCACCGCGGCACGGGTCATCTTCGGCATGGTTCCCCCTGAGTTAGTTCCTGCCCCCCGCAGTACTGGTGCCTTGGACCGCCGGATGCCCCTCGCCGATCCCGATCAAACCATCGCTTGACGAAGCCTTGCCCGTGGGCCTGTAACCCCGCGCGGATCGCCCGAAGTGCCCGATTCACAACGACTCTGACTATCAGTCAGGTCATGTCCGTCGAGACCTGTCCGGCAAGTCCCACCGGGTCAGGACACCGTGGCGATCAACGCCTCGATCTCCTGGGTGGCGTACCAGTGCAAGTCGTGGTCTTCGGCACCGTCGACCACAAAAGCCGCATCCGCGTCGCCGGCGTCGGCGGCCGGGACGGCGGCGACCGCCGCGCGGATGTCGTTCTCGGCCTCCGGCTCGTCGACGTGGACCGACGCGACCTTGCGCATCGGCACCTCGGCGGTCAGGTGCACGGCCGCCGGATGGACGTCGGGAGCCGGCTGCACGGACTCGTCCGGGACGTCGGCCGCGACCACGACCCGGCGCGGTGGCGCGGTGGGGTCGGCGGCCAGGCGGCGCAGGCACTCGCGGGCGGCGTCGACGGTCGCGGCGTACTCCAGCTCCTCCGCGTCGCCGGAGGCGTACCACTCGCGCAGGGCCGGGGTGACGGCGAACGCGAGCAGCGGCGCCGGACCGAAGCCACCGGCCGCCGCGGCGGCGGCCAGCGCCGGAAAGGTGGTCGGCAGATAGACCCGCACCGGCCCTGACCTCCTGCGATCGGTTGTCCACAAGGCTCGGGACGAACCTTGACTCGCCAGTAACTTAGCGCGTAGAACTTGCCCACCCGCACCCACATGATCACGAACAGGACGTCGCCCGGTCCCCACCGCCATGGGGAGCCGGCCCGCGCCGTCCGGGGGAGTTCGTATGTCCGTGGCCGCCGCCGCGTACCGCCTGCGCCGCCTGCCCGCGCCCGCCACCGAGCCGCCCTACGACGAGTCCCCGGTGCTTCCGGTCGCCCCGGTCGCCCCGGTCGCCCCGGTCGCCCCGGTCACCGCCGTCCAGGGCACGCTCGCCCTCACCTTCACGCTCCCCTCCGGGGTGCCGGCCGCTCCGACGCCGGTGCTGCGCGTGCTCGCGGAGCCGCCGGTCGAAGACCCGGACGACGACACGCTCCCGCCGCTACGGTGCTGGGCGGACACGCTCGCGATGGCGATCGCCCAGATCCTCACCGGCGAGCGCACCCCAGGGCAGTTCCGGCAGTGGACCCTGCCCGAGGTGTTCGACGTCCTCGCCCGCCACGCGGCCCTCGCGGCCGCGCGCCCGCGCCGCCGGGCGGCCCTGCGCGCCGTGCGTATCTGCTCCCCCGCCGCCGGCATCGCCGAGGTGACGACGGTGGTCCATGGCCTCACCCGGCCGAAGGCCCTCGCCTTCCGGCTCGAGTCGCGCCGGTCCCGCTGGCTGTGCACGGCGCTGGAGGTCGGCTGACGGGCCCGGGCCCGGGGGAAACGTCGAGCAGAGCTCGCAACCGAACGGAAACGAAGGCCGTGAGAACTCGGTTACCTGCTCCCGTTCCGGAGGCAACCACCGGGACATGAGCCGCGGATCTACTCGCCGTCATGCCCGAGATCTTCGTCCGGACGAGTTGGCCCGACGGCTCGCAGATGCGCTGCTACTCCCCCTCGCTGGTGATCGAGGAATACCTCACCGCGGGGACCTCCTACCCGGTCCGCGACTTCGTCGAGCGCAGCCGCCAGGCGCTGATTCTCGGCTCGGACCGGGTCCGTGCCAAGTACGGCTTCGGCTGTGGCCAGGCGATGACGCAGCTCGAGCTGATCGAGATCAAGGCGGCCGGGCTCTCCCCTGAGCACGCGTCCGGCGCCGTCGTCGTCGACGGGTTCGACCGATGACCGCCGGCCGCCTGGACGGGCTGCACCGCACGGTCGTGGTGGTCGGGGGTGGCCAGGCCGGCCTGTCGATCAGCGCGTGCCTGCGGGCGCGGGACGTCGACCACGTCGTCCTGGAGAAGCACCGCCCGGGGCACGAGTGGCGCTCCCGGCGCTGGGACACCTTCTGCCTCGTCACGCCGAACTGGCAGTGCACGTTGCCCGGGCACCCGTACGACGGCGCCGACCCCGACGGGTTCATGCTCCGCGACGAGGTCGTCGCCTACCTGGAGAAGTACGCGGCCGCCTGTCCCGAGCTGCACACCGACGTCGCGGCCACCCGGCTGCGTCGCCGGCCCGAGGGCGGGTTCGAGATCCAGACCTCGGCCGGGACGCTGACGGCGGATCAGGTCGTCGTCGCCACCGGGCCGTACCAGGTTCCCCGCGTCCCGCGCGCCGCGGAGCGGCTGCCCGCCGGGGTCGTGTCGCTGCACTCCAGCGAGTACCGCAACCCCGACTCGCTCCCCGCCGGCGCCGTGCTCGTCGTCGGCACCGGTCAGTCGGGCTGCCAGATCGCGGAGGACCTGCACCTGGCCGGCCGTCAGGTCCACCTCGCCACCGGGTCCGCGCCGCGCGTGGCCCGCCGCTACCGCGGGCGCGACGTCGTCGCGTGGCTGGAGGACATGGGCTACTACCGCAGGACGATCGACGAGTTCGACAACGCGGACGCGGTCCGGTTCCGGGTCAACCACTACGTCACCGGCCGGGACGGCGGGCGCGACATCGACCTGCGGGCCTTCGCCCGCGACGGCATGGCCCTGCACGGCCGGCTGCTGGAGATCGCCGACGGTACCGTCCGATTCGGCACGGACCTGGCAGCCAACCTCGACGCCGCCGACGCGGTGTCGGAGTCCATCAAGGACTCGATCGACGCCTGGATCGACGCCGCCGGCGTGGACGCCCCGACCGAGGCGCGGTACGTCCCGGTGTGGACACCGCCGGCGGACGCGGCGCTGACGCTGGACCTCGCCGACGCCGGGGTGAGCGCGGTCGTGTGGAGCACCGGCTTCACCCGGGACTACACCTGGATCGAGGCGCCGGTCTTCGACGGGCGCGGGCATCCGGTCCACACGCGCGGCGAGACCACGTGCCCCGGGCTGTACTTCCTCGGCCTGCCCTGGCAGTGGACCTGGGGCTCCGGGCGGTTCTGCGGGGTCGGCGCCGACGCCGAGCACCTCGCCGAGCGCATCGAGGCCGTCCGCCACGCCGGACTCGAGGCGGTGGCCTGATGGCGCCGGTCGGGGCCCCGGGCGCGGGACTGCGCGACGCGCACCGCCACCTCGGGGTGCTGCCCCCGTTCGGGTTCTACGGCGGCCCCGCGGTGAACCCCGACGTCACCGCGCGCGCGACGGTCGGCGAACTGCTCGCCGACCTCGAAGCCGAGGGTGTCGAGCGCGCGCTGGTCATCCCGAACTACGGCGTCCCCGACCCGGACGTCGCGTTCTCGTTCAACGAGCTCGTGCTCGAGGCCGCGGCCAAGGACGACCGCGTCCGGGCGGCGCTGTGGGCCTCACCCCTCGCCCGGGACGTCGAGCGCACCGCGGCGGCGCTCGCCCTCTGCAGCGAACCCGGGGTGCGCGCGATCAAGATCAGCTT
>NZ_BAAAHE010000004.1:32431-147459 GCF_039525035.1 Sporichthya brevicatena | reverse complement strand
GGAGGACACCCGGCCCGGGCTCGACGCCATCTTCGGCGCCGCGCGCGAGCACGGGCTCGTGGTGCACGTCCACACCTCGCCGGGGGCGACCTCCGACATCGACCGCATCGGGACGTTGGTCGACCGCTACGCCGACGACGTCGCCCTGCACCTCGTCCACTTCGGCGGCGGGATGAGCGGACACATCAAGCTCGTCGGCTCCCGGTTCTTCGACTGGGTCGCCGCCGGCAAGCGGGTCTACACCGACCTGTCCTGGGCCATCGGGTTCGCCCCGCGCTGGCTCGCCACCGAGATCGACCGGCGCGGCATCGGCGCCGACCGGGTCCTGTTCGCCTCCGACCAACCGTGGGGCGACCTGCCCGGCGAGTACGCCAAGCTCCGCGCCGCTGCGGGCGACGGCGAGTTCGCCCGGCTCGCGTTCCGCGACAACTTCGACGCCCTCTACGACTGACCGCCCCTCAGGTAACCGCTCAGGAACCGCCACCCCTCAAGGAGAACCCACTCATGGCAGAACTCACCGAGACCGAGAAGATCAGCCTCGACGAGATCCCGCACCCCTCGCTGTCGGAGGGGTCGAGCATCTACGGCTCCACCAAGGTCTTCCCGGACTACCAGGCCGAGCCCGGCCAGTCCTACTTCACGCTCGTGCACGGCATCGCGCACGAGTCGTCCGTCAGCTTCGTCGCGATCCTCCAGGCCACCCGCGCGCAGCGGAAGGGCTTCGAGTCGGCCATCTACTTCTACGGCCCCGGCTCGCTGAACTGCCTCGCCACCCGCGGCTTCCCGACCACCGGCAACAGCGCCTTCCCCGGCGAGCACAACATCAACGACTCGCTGAAGACGTTCATGGCGGAGGGCGGCAAGGTCTACTGCTGCCGGTTCGGCCTCTCGCTCCACGGGGCCCGGGAGGAGGACCTCATGGAGGGCGTCATCCCGACGCACCCCCTCGACGTCCAGGACGCGCTGATCCACTACGCGCGCAAGGGCGCCATCATCAACTCGACCTACATGTTCTGAGGTCACATCAGATGACTCTGGCCGCCGAGATCGAGCCTGGTTCGAGCAGCGACGACCCGCTGCACGACCGGGTCCAGCTGGCGCTGCGGGGTATCCGCACCGACGTCCCGGTCCGCCGGGGCGCCGGTGCGGGCCCGAGCGACGACGGGCACGTCGTCCTCGGCGGCGCGAACGCTGCACTCCCCCACAACCCGGACAGCCCCTATGTCGTCCGCGACGGCAAGGTCTACGAGGAGCGCGGCGGCACCGTCCGCGCCCTGGGGCTGTCCCTGACGCCCGTCCGGCGGCCGCGGTTCTACGACCTGACCACCGCCGACGGCATCCCGTACCACCAAATCGCCCTGCTGCACGGCAAGGACGTGCTCGCCACGACCGTCGTGCAGACCTGCATCCGCTACGCCGAGGACCAGCGCTGCCGGTTCTGCACGATCGAGGAGTCGCTGCGCGCCGGCTCGACGGTTGCGGCCAAGACGCCGGCGCAGTTGGCCGAGGTCGCCGAGGCCGCCGTCCGGCTCGACGGCGTTACACAGATGACGATGACCACCGGCACCACGACCGGTCCGGACCGCGGGGCGCGCAACCTCGTGCGGTGCGTCCGCGCGGTACTGGAGAAGGTGCCCGGTCTGCCGATCCAGGTGCAGATCGAGCCGCCCGGCGACCTGTCGGTCATCGACGACCTGCACGCCGGCGGGGCGACCGCGATCGGCATCCACGTCGAGTCCCTCGACGAGGACGCCCGCCGGCGGTGGATGCCCGGCAAGGGCAGCGTCCCGATGCCCGAGTACGAGGCGGCGTGGGACCGGGCGGTCGCGGTGTTCGGCCGCAACCGGGTCTCGACCTACCTGCTGATCGGGCTCGGCGAGGACCCCGACGAACTCGTCGCCGGCGCGGCCCGGCTGATCGAGAAGGGCGTGTACCCGTTCGTGGTGCCGTTCCGTCCGCTGCCCGGGTCGCTCGCGAAGCGGGACGGGGCGACGGCGCCGTCCCCGGAGCTCGTCCACCACGTCACCGCCGAGGTCGCCCGGTTGCTCCGTGCGGCCGGCATGACCGGGGCGGACCAGGAGGCGGGCTGCGCGGCCTGCGGAGCCTGCAGCGCACTGTCGGCGACGGGAGCCGCATGATCCTCGACGAGATCTCCTTCCGGTCCCCGCCCCGTCAGCCGGCGTCGTCGTGGCTGGCGGGGAGCCGGGACCGGCGCGCGGACGCGGCGGAGACCAACCCGCCGTACCTGATCGAGGTCGCCGCCGACGAGGCCACCCGGGCCGCGTACCGGCGGCTGCGGCGCAGCGTCTTCGTCGACGAGCAGGGCCTGTTCCGCGGCGACGACGGGGACGCCGTCGACGCGGACCCGCGCACGGTCGTCCTCGTCGCGCGCAGTTCCGACGGCACCGTCCTCGGCGGTGTCCGGCTCGGGCCGGCGACCGACGGCGTCGACCTCGGCTGGTGGCACGGCGGCCGCCTCGTCGTGCGCCGCGGCCGTGGCGGGCCCGCTCCCCACGTCGGGGCGGCGCTGGTCCGGGCGGCGTGCGCGCACGCCGTCGAGGCCGGGGTGCTGCGCTTCGAGGCGGACGTCCAGGCCCGCAACGAGAAGTTCTTCGCCCGCCTCGGCTGGCGCACCGTGCGCACGACGACCGTCGTCGGGTCCCCGCACGTGCGGATGCGTTTCCCCGTCGACCGGATCGCGACCCTCGCGGCGGCGACCAAGCTCCCCCTCGGCGGGCTGCTCGACGGCCTCGTCCCCGGCGGTGCGGCATTCGTCGGCGACGACGGTGCCCCGGTCCCCGGCTCGGACCTGGTCGCGGCCTGCGACGCGATCCTGCCCGCGATGGTCGAGCGCGACCCGACCTGGGCGGGCTGGTGCGCGGTGCTCGTCAACGCCAACGACCTCGCGGCGATGGGCGCGGCCCCCGTCGGGCTGCTCGACGCCGTCGCGGCCCGCGACGCCGCGCACGCGGCGCGGATCCTCGAGGGCCTGCGCGCGGCGTCGGCGGCCTACGGCCTGCCCGTCCTCGGCGGGCACACGACGCTCGGCGCCCCGGCCTCCCTCGCCGTCACGACGCTCGGCCGCACCGCCGACCCGGTGCCGGGCGGCGGCGGCCGTCCCGGGCACGCCGTCACCCTCACCGCCGACCTCGGCGGCCGCTGGCGCCCCGGGTACACCGGCCGGCAGTGGGACTCGACGTCCACGCGCTCCGGCGCCGACCTGCGCACGATGACGGCCGCCGTCGCCGCCGCTCGACCGGCCGCGGCGAAGGACGTCTCGATGGCCGGCATCGTCGGCACTCTCGGCATGCTCGCCGAGGCGTCCGGCTGCGCGGCGACCCTCGACGTCGCCAAGGTGCCGCGCCCCGACGGCGCGGCGATGGGCGACTGGCTCACCTGCTTCCCCGGCTTCGCGATGCTGACCACGGCCGAGCCCGGCGCGGCGCCCCCGCCCGCCGGTCCGGCGGTCAGTGCGGTCTGCGGACGGCTGCGGGAGGGCACCGGCGTCCGGCTGCGGTGGCCGGACGGCGAGCACACGGACGCGATCGGCGGCCCGGTCACCGGCCTGGGCGCCACCCGGAAGGACACCCCATGACCGAACTCGTGCTCGCGGCCGCGGCCGCGAACTTCGACCGGGACCTGGAGCGCTGCTTCGAGCGGATCGGCAACCTGATCACCCAGGCCCGGCGGCAGGGAGCGCGGCTGCTCGCGCTCCCGGAGGCCGCACTCGGTGGCTACCTCGCCGACCTCGACGGCGCGCAGCCCCCGCCGCCGGCGTTCGAGATCAGCTCCCCCGTGATCGCGCGCCTGGCCCGCATGGCCGGCGACATGGTCGTCACCGCCGGGTTCTGCGAGGCCGACGGTCCGGTGCGCTACAACAGCGCGGTCGCGGTCTGCGGGGACGGCGTCCTCGCCGTCCACCGCAAGGTGCACCAGCCGCTGCGGGAGAACGCGACCTACGCCGCCGGCGACCGGTTCGTCGCCTTCGACTCGCCGATCGGCCGGATGGGCATGCTGATCTGTTACGACAAGGCGTTTCCCGAGTCGGCGCGGGCGCTCGCGCTCGACGGGGCGCAGATCATCGTGTGCATGTCGGCGTGGCCGGCGTCGCGGACCGCCCCGGCGCGCAACCTCGCCGACGACCGCTGGAAGCGCCGCTTCGACCTGTTCGACCAGGCCCGGGCGCTGGAGAACCAGGTCGTCTGGGTCTCCTCGAACCAGGCCGGGTCGTTCGGCTCGCTGCGGTTCGTGTCCGGAGCGAAGGTCGTCGGACCCGGTGGGGACGTCCTCGCCGACACGGGAATCGGGCACGGACTCGCGATCGCGCGGGTGGACGTCGCGGGCTCGGTCGAGGGCGCGCGCCGTGTGATGGGGCACCTGCGGGACCGGCGTCCGGACGCCTACGACGTCCCCGCCGCCGCGGTCTGACCCACCGTCATGACGACGATCGGGATCGCCGCGGTCGCGGCTGCCTTCGGGCGCGACCTCGACGCGTGCCTCGAGCGGATCGCGGTGATCCTCGACCACGCGCGGTCCGGGGGCGCGGACCTCGTCGTGCTTCCGGACGCCGCGCTCGGCGGGTACCTGACCGACTTCCGCGGACCTGACTCGGCATCACTCCCGCCGGCGCTGGAGGTGGGCAACCCGTGGCTGCGGAAGGTCGCGGGTCTGGCCGGCCCGACGGTGGTGTGCGTCGGGTACTGCGAGTCCGACGGGGAGCGCCGCTACAACAGCGCGGTCTGCCTGAACGGCGACGGCGTCCTCGGCACCCACCGCAAGGTGCACCAGCCGCCGGGTGAGCAGTCGTTCTACACGGCGGGCGACCGGTTCGACGCGTTCGACACCCCCGTCGGACGGATCGGGATGCTCATCGACTACGACAAGACCTTTCCGGAGGCAGCGCGCGCGGCGGCGCTCGGGGGCGCGCAGATCCTCGCCTGCCTGTCCGCGTGGCCGACCAGCATCACCAACCGCGCACCGCGGATGGTCGACGACCGGCAGTCGCGGCTGTTCGACCTCTACGACCGGTCGCGGGCCGCGGAGAACCAACTGGTGCTGGTCTCCTCGAACCAGACGGGGTCCTCGGGCGGTCTGCGCTTCCTCGGCCAGGCGAAGGTCGTGGGGCCCGGCGGTGACGTCCTCGCCCGGACGTGGAGCAAGGCCGGCATCGCGCTCGCGCAGGTCGACGTGGCCGAGGAGATCGCCGCCGCCCGCCGGACCCTGCGGCACCTGGAGGAACGACGCCCGGAGACGTATCGGCCATGACGCTGTCCGTTGCGCTGCTGACCTACTCGACCCGCCCCCGGGGCGGGGTCGTCCACACCCTCGCGCTGGCGGAGGCGCTGGCGGACCTCGGGGTCGACGTCACGGTGTGGGCCCTCGCCCGCGGCGGCGACGAGACGTTCTTCCGGCCGGTCGACCCCCGCGTCCGGCTGCGGCTGGTGCCGGTCGCCGACCGGGAGGGCGAGGAGTTCGGGGAGCGCGTCGCGCGGTCGATCGAGACGCTGCGGTCGACCTTCGAGCCGGCGGCGTACGACGTCGTCCACGCGCAGGACTGCATCACCGCGAACGCCGCCGGGCGGTGCGTCCGGACCGTGCACCACCTGGACCGCTTCACCACCCCGCAGCTCGCGGCCTGTCACGAGCGGGCGATCGTCGAGCCGTACGCGCACGTGTGCGTGTCCGCGGCCGTGGCCGGCGAGCTCGCGGCGGGGTGGGGTCTGACGGCGACGGTGATCCCGAACGGCGTCGACGCGGCACGGTTCGCGCGGGCGGCGTCCGCGGACCCGGTCGCCGTCGCCGCTCGGAAGCGGTGGCGGGAGCGGTTCGGGCGGTACGTGCTGTCCGTCGGTGGGATCGAGCCGCGGAAGGGCTCGCTGGAACTGCTCGACGCGATGGCGGAGCTGCGCGACGGCACCGGCACCGAGGTGCCGCTCGTGATCGCCGGGGGCACGACGCTGTTCGACTACCAGGCCTACCGGCGCGAGTGGGAGGCCCGGGCGCACGAGCTCAAGATCGAGCCGCACGTGCTGGGTCCGGTGCCGGACGACGAGCTCCCGTCGCTGGTGGCCGGTGCGGCGGTGTTCGCCTTCCCGTCGACGAAGGAGGGCTTCGGGCTCGCCGCGATGGAGGCCCTCGCCGCCGGCGTCCCCGTCGTCGCGTCCGACCTGCCGGTGCTGCGGGAGGTGTTCGGCGGTGCCGTGGCCCTCGCCGACTCCCCCGGCACCTTCGCCGACGCCCTCGACGCGGCGCTGCGATCCCCCGACCCGAGCCGGGTCGCCGCCGGCCGCGACCTCGCCGCCCGGTACACCTGGTCCGCCGCCGCGCACGCTCATCTGAGCCTGTATCAGTCCCTGCTGACTGCGCCGGCGAAGGCGCTCACGCTCGGCGTCCCGTGACCGTCAGCCTGCCGCCTCGGCCTGCTGGGCGCGGAGCTTCGCGAGCTGCCGGGCGCGGATCCGCCGGTTCCACGAACCGGTCGAGAAGAACGGGATCCGCGCGGGCGGCGTGGAAGCGTCGTACACGGCCCACCACTCGGTGAGCAGCAGCTTGTGCTCCTGGACGGTGAGACCCTCAGCGGCCGCCATCGCCTTGCGGAACGTCGGCCGCTCCGTCGGGTCAAGTCGGCCCATCACCTCCGCCAGGGCGGGGGTGACGTGGATCGTCTTCCTCGACCTGCGGAAAGCCATGTCAATACCCCCCCAAACCCGGCCACCGGCCCCGACAGCCCACCTCTGACGATACGCCGCCGCCGGCAGCCCTCCCCAGCCCGGACACCGGCATGACGGATCGTCAGAGATCGTGGCCCCTCCTGACTGCGAGCGCTCCCGCGGTGCCAGTTACGCTCGGCGTGCCGTGACCACCGCTCGCCTGCCCGCCGCCGTCCTCTGGGACATGGACGGCACCCTCGTCGACACCGAGCCGTACTGGATCGAGTGCGAGTACGCGATCGTCGAGTCGTTCGGCGGGACCTGGTCGGACGAGCTCGCGCACAGCCTGGTCGGGAACGACCTGCTGGAGTCCGCCCGGTTCATCGCGGAGGCCGGGGGTGTTCCGCTGGAACCGGTCGAGATCGTCGAGCAGTTGCTGGACGGGGTCATCGAACGCGTGCGCACCCGCATCCCTTGGCGGCCGGGGGCCCGGGAGCTGCTGGAGGACCTGCACGCCCGCCGCGTCCCCTGCGCACTGGTGACCATGTCCTGGCGCCGCTTCGCCGAGGCGATCGTCGACGCGGTGCCCGACCGCTTCGCCGCGCTGGTGACCGGTGACGAGGTCGACCGCCCGAAGCCCTACCCCGACCCGTACCTCGTCGCGGCCCGGCTGCTGGGCCAGAACCCCGCGGACTGCGTCGCGATCGAGGACAGCCCGAAGGGCGTCGCCTCCGCCGTCGCTGCCGGCGTCCCGACCCTCGCGGTCCAGAACGTCGTCCCGCTCTCCCCCGGCCCGGGGCTCACCCTCGTCCACACCCTCGAGGACTGGACCCCCGAGCGCCTCGCGACCCTGCTCCCTCCGCCGGCTCCCGGCCGATAGCGGTCGCCCAGAATCCACAAGGGGTGACACCCCTTACTCCGCAGTAAGGGGTGTCACCCTTTCTTCACACGACCTGCACTGGAGATGACATCTCTTGTGCAGGCCCGACGCGCACTGGAGATGACATCTCTTGTGCAGGTGCCGGTGGTGCTGATGAGGTGTCAGAGACGTTGCGTCGCCGGGGATCCAGGGCCGCGGCGGACCCAGGCGTCGACGAAAACGGACTGTCGGTGGTGCCGTCTAGGTTCATCAGTGATGACGGGGACATCGACAGCAGCAGGGTTACCCACGCCGAGTGCGTGGGGCATCTCGTTGGGCATCGCGCCCGGCGAGGGCGAGTGCGCGTCGATGACCGGGGCCGAGTCGGTCGCGCTGCTGCGCGCCGCCCAGCGGCAGCTCAACGCCGCCCACGCGGTCTGGCTGGGCATGGTGGCCGAGGTCGGGACCCGCGGACTGGATTCCGCTGCCTTGGATTCCGCGGACGAGATCGTGCGCCTGACGGCCCCGGACCGCTGGGGCGCCGACGAGGTCCGCACCGCGCTGCGGATCTCCGCGTACTCGGGCAACGAACTGCTCGACTTCGCCTGGGCGATCGTGCGGCGCTTCCCGAAGTTGCATGCCGCCATGGCTGCCGGCGAGTTGAGCATCGAACGCGCGAAGGTGATCCACTTCTGGGTCCGGGACATGAGCGACGAGCACGCCAACACCGTCATCGACGAGGTCCTCGGGCACTGCTCGATCGACGCCGACCGCCCGTGGACCAGTGAGCAGATCGGGGCCCGGTGCCGCACACTCGGCATCCAGCTGGACCCGGACTGGGCCCAGCGCCGGTTCGCCGAGGCCCACCGGGACCGGCGGGTGATCTCCTGGCGCAACGAGGACGGCACCGCCACCCTCGCCGCGCAGAACCAGGACCCCGCCCGGGTCGCCGGTGCGATCGCCCGAGTCCGCAAGCTGGCTGATGATGCGAAGCGGGACGGTGATCCGCGGCCGGTGGATCACCTGCGCTCGGAAATCGCGCTCAACCTGCTCGACGGCACCTACGCCGACCTCACCGACGGCCAGATCCTGGCCCACCTCGCCACCACCCGCCCCGCCGACGCGGAGATGGGTGAGACCGACGTGCCGGAGCCCGAGCCGGAGGCAGAGCGGGATCCGGCGCCGGCGCCGGCGCCGGTGGCGCGGTCGCCGCACCACGGGGTGCAGGTGACCGCGAAGCTCTCGACCCTGCTCGGGATGGACCGCGACCCCGCTGAGCTCTCCGGGCAGGGACCGGTCCACGCCGAGTACGCCCGCGACCTGGTCCGCCAGCTCTCGGCCGGGCAGTGGCGGTTCGCGGTCACCGGCCCCGACGGGTACGCGGTCTCCTCCGGGCTCGTCGCCGCGCGGCCGGTCGACTGGGAACGGCGCCGGACCAGTGACCACGGCATCGTCGACCTGCTCATCCCCGCCGACCTGCTGCAGGCCCTGCTCGAGCAGACCATCAGCAGCCCCGCGGTCGCGCTCTGGCGCCCGGTCCTGGTCGAGATCGGCCGCCACCACCTGCTCGCGACCGCCGGCGCCGAGAAGGACAACCCGGACGGGCAGCCCGCCCCGGAAGACCCCGACGACGCCCGGCGGCGGTTCCCCCGCCAAGGGCTACGCCGGGACACCCAACTGCGGATGACCACCTGCCAAGGCCCCGGCTGCCGCCTCCCCGCCGCCCGGTCCGAGATCGACCACACCCTCGACCACGCCCGCGGCGGCCTGACCCTCGCGGGGAACCTCGGCCCCCTCTGCGAGCACGACCACGACCTCAAAACCAAAGGCGGCTGGCAACTTCTCCGGCTCGGCCACGACCGAGTCCGCTGGATCACCCGCCTCGGCGCCGTCTACGACGTCGAAATCCCACCCCTGATCGAACCCGAGCGACATCGACCCCGCCCCGCACCCGACGAGCCAGCAGTCTGAGGCTCCCGGGGCGATCAAGGCCGCCCCGGGAGGGCTCAGAGGTCCTAGCTCAGCGGCGGCCCTTCTTGCGGGCCCGGCGCTCGGCGCGGTTGCCGCGGCCGGCGCCGTTGGAGTCGGCGTCGGAGCCGTCGGAGTCCGCACGCTCGGTGTGGATCTCCTCCTCGCCATCGGCGCCGGGAGCGGTGAAGGTCAGCTCGCGCGGACGCTCGGGCGCCTCGAGGCCCTTGGCCAGGAGGTGGGCCTCGCCGTTCATGGACTCGTCGTCCTCGCCGGCGCCGCTCTCGTCGATCTCGACCTCGACGTTGAAGATGTAGCCGACCGACTCCTCTCGGATGGCCTCCATCATCGCCCGGAACAGGTCGTAGCCCTCGCGCTGGTACTCGACGAGCGGGTCGCGCTGGGCCATCGCGCGCAGGCCGATGCCCTCGCGGAGGTAGTCCATCTCGTAGAGGTGCTCGCGCCACTTGCGGTCGAGGACGGAGAGGACGACGCGCCGCTCGATCTCGCGCATGACCTCCTCGCCGACGGCCTCCTCACGCTCGTCGTAGCGGTCGAAGGCGTCGTCCTTGAGCTTCTCCTTCAGCGTCTCGACGTCGCGCGCGTCGACGTTGTCGGGGTCGTCCCAGATCTCCTCGGGGGTGATCTTGACGGGGTACAGCTGGCGCAGCGCGTTCCAGAGCTTCTCGAGGTCCCAGTCCTCGGCGAAGGTGTCCTTGGTCTCCGCGTCGACGTAGGCGTCGATCGTGTAGTCGATGAACTCCAGCACCTGGTCGCGCAGGTCCTCGCCGTGGAGGACGCGGCGCCGCTCCTCGTAGACGACCTGGCGCTGCTTGTTCAGCACCTCGTCGTACTTGAGGACGTTCTTGCGGATCTCGAAGTTCTGCTGCTCGACCTGCGACTGCGCGGACTGGATCGCGCGGCTGACCATCTTCGACTCGATCGGCACGTCCTCGGGGACGTTCAGCCGCGTCAGCACCTGCTCGACGACGCCGGCCTTGAACAGCCGCATCAAGTCGTCGCCCAGCGACAGGTAGAACCGCGACTCGCCCGGGTCACCCTGACGGCCGGACCGACCACGCAGCTGGTTGTCGATACGGCGCGACTCGTGGCGCTCGGTGCCGAGGACGTAGAGCCCGCCGAGCGAGGCGACCTCGTCGTGCTCGGCCTTGGCCGCCTTGGTGGCCGCCTCGAGCGCCTCGGCCCACGCGGCCTCGTAGCCCTCGGGGTCCTCCTGCGCGTTCAGGCCGCGCCGCTCGAGCTCCTCGTGCGCGAGGAACTCGACGTTGCCGCCGAGCATGATGTCCGTACCGCGACCGGCCATGTTGGTGGCGACGGTGACGGCGCCCTTGCGCCCGGCCTGCGCGACGACGGCCGCCTCACGAGCGTGCTGCTTCGCGTTCAGGACCTCGTGCGGGATGCCCTGCCGCTTCAGCAGGCCGGACAGGTGCTCGGACTTCTCGACCGACGTCGTACCGACGAGGACCGGCTGGCCCTTCTCGAAGCGCTCCGCGATGTCCTTGACGACCGCGGTCCACTTCGCGTCCTCGGTCTTGTAGACGAGGTCGGGCTGGTCGATGCGGATCATCGGCTTGTTCGTCGGGATCTGGACGACGCCGAGCTTGTAGATCTTGTCGAACTCGGACGCCTCGGTCATGGCCGTACCGGTCATGCCGGAGAGCTTCGAGTAGAGGCGGAAGAAGTTCTGCAGGGTGATCGTGGCGAGCGTCTGGTTCTCGTCCTTGATCGGGACGCCTTCCTTGGCCTCGATCGCCTGGTGCATGCCCTCGTTGTAACGACGGCCGGCGAGCACGCGACCGGTGTGCTCGTCGACGATCAGCACCTCGCCGTCGACGACGATGTAGTCCTTGTCGCGGCGGAACAGTTCCTTCGCGCGGATGGCGTTGTTCAGATAGCCGATCAGCGGCGTGTGCACCGACTCGTAGAGGTTGTCGATGCCGAGCCAGTCCTCGACCTTCGCGATGCCGGCCTCGTGGACGGCCACGGTGCGCTTCTTCTCGTCGACCGAGTAGTCGCCGGTCTCGGGAACCTTGCCCTCGCGGATCGAGTCCTTCGCGGCCTCGCCCTTGCGCAGCATCTGCACGAGCCGTGCGAACTCCGAGTACCACTTGGTGGCCTGGTCCGCGGGGCCGGAGATGATCAGCGGCGTCCGAGCCTCGTCGATGAGGATCGAGTCGACCTCGTCCACGATCGCGAAGTTGTGCCCGCGCTGGACGAGCTCGTCGGCCGTCCACGCCATGTTGTCGCGCAGGTAGTCGAAGCCGAACTCGTTGTTCGTGCCGTAGGTGACGTCGCAGGCGTACTGCTCACGGCGGACGGCCGGCGTCTGCTGCGCCAGGATCGTCCCGACGGTCAGGCCGAGGAAGCGGTGCACGCGACCCATGAGGTCGGCCTGGTAGCTGGCGAGGAAGTCGTTGACGGTGATGACGTGGACGCCCTTGCCTTCCAGGGCGTTCAGGTACGTCGGACCGGTCGCGACGAGGGTCTTGCCCTCACCGGTCTTCATCTCGGCGATGTTGCCCATGTGCAGCGCCGCGCCACCCATGATCTGGACGTCGTAGTGCCGCTGGCCCAGCGTGCGCTTGGCGGCCTCGCGCACGGTCGCGAACGCCTCGGGGAGGATGTCGTCGAGGGTCTCGCCGTCGTTCAGACGCTTGCGGAACTCGTCCGTCATGGCGCGCAGCTCGCCGTCGGACATCTTCTCGAAGTCAGGCTCGAGGATGTTCACCTGTTCGGCGATGCCGGCCAGCTTGCGCAAGGTCTTGCCCTCGCCGGTACGCAGCATCTTGTCGAGGAGATTGGGCACCCGCGGAGCTCCTGCCTGGTCGTGCTGCCGAATCGTGCGGTCGAACGTGGAGCCCATCGTAGGCGTCCGGCGATCTCCGCACGTCCGCCGCGTGGCCGGTGCGCCGCAGGTCGGCCGCGGGGGGCGCGGTGGGACGGGTCCGCAGGTGGGGGACGTAATGACCCAGTCGGCGCATTAGCGCCCGGAGGGGACGTGCGCTGAGTTTGAATAGTCTCTGTGACCACTCCCGACCCACACGCACCTCCAGAGCTGCCGCCGGAGCCGATCGAGATCGCGGCCGGCACGCTCCAGCTGCGTCCGTGGGAGCACCGGCTGGTCCCGGAGCTGCTCGCCGCGATGCGGGACCCGGTCTGGCGCGAGTGGGCCGTGGCCAAGGTCCCCGAGACCGAGGAGGCCGCCGGCGCCTGGATCGACGCCCGCCTCCGGGCGTGGCGGGAGGGACGCGTCCTCTCCTTCGCCGTCCAGGACGCCACGACCGCCGAGCTGCTGGGCTCGGTCACGCTCCGCTCGTTCGGGATCTGGCCCCGCGCGGCCGACATCGGGTTCTGGACCGCCCCGGCCGCGCGCCAGCGCGGCGTCGCGGTCGCGGCCGTCAACGTGGTCACCCGCTGGGCCTTCACCTCGCTGGAGCTGAACCGTCTGACGCTCTACCACGCCCTGCAGAACACGGCGGCGTGCCAGGTGGCCACCGCGGCGGGCTACCTGCTGGAGGGCGTCGCCCGCGGGGCGCTCCCCCGCGCCGGCGGGGGCTGGTTCGACATGGAGATGCACGCCCGCCTCGCCGGGGATCCGGCCCCGCGCCCCGCCGCCCCGACCCCGTAACTCCCGGGGCAACCCCCCTGCGTAGAGTGAGCGCCGCACATTCGACGTACGGCTCGAGGAGGGCACCGGTGGCGCACGGCGGTCAGGGACGCCCGATCTCGTGGATCGCGGTCCTCGTCATCTGCGTGGGATTCACCGTGGCCGGGGTCGCGCTGTGCATGGACCCGACCTGGTGGCTGTTCTGGACCGGGGTCGGCATCACCGGCGCCGGCGGCATCTTCGCCCTCGCGGTGGGGATCATGGAGGACTACTCCACCGAGGGTCACTGACAGGTTGTTGTCCCGGGTAACTGTCCCGGGGTAATTGTCGGACCCCTCCGGCAGTATCTGCGGGGTGGACTCCCTCTCCGCCGCTGACGCGCGCCGTCTCGCGCTGCGGGCCCAGGGTCTGCTCGGACCACGGCCCCGCAATCCCGCGGCGGTCCTGCGCGGAGTCGGGGCGGTCCAGCTGGACACGATCTCGGTCCTCGCCCGATCCCACGAGCTGGTGCCCTACGCCCGGCTCGGGCCGGTCGGACGCGCCGCCGTCGAGCGGGCGTTCTGGAGCGGCGCCTGCGTGGAGTACTGGTCGCACGCGGCCTGCATCCTCCCGGTCGAGACCTGGCCGCTGTACTCGTTCCGGCGGCGGCACTTCCGCGACCGCGGGATCCGCTGGCACGAACGCCCGGCCGAGTCGGTGTTCGCGGAGGTCCGAGCCCGCCTCGCCGCGGGCGGTCCGGTGACGACCGGCGACATCGGCGGGGCCAAGAAGGGCGGCCCGTGGTGGGACTGGTCGGGCCAGAAGATCGCCATCGAGTTCCTGCTCGACACCGGTGAGGTGGTCTGCACCCGCCGCGTCGGGTGGCGCCGGGTCTACGACCTGGCCGAGCGCGCGCTCCCGGCCGAGGTGCTGGCCGCCGACACCCTGGACGACGCCGAGTGCCACCGCCGACTGGTGGCCGCCGCCGGCGCGGCCATGGGGGTCGCGACCGTCGCCGACCTCGCGGACTACCCGCGGATCTCCCGGGCGGACGTCGAGGCCGTCCTGCCGGACACCGGGCTGGTCCCGGTCGAGGTGGAGGGCTGGCCGGCCCGCGCCTGGGCCGACCCGGCCGCGCTGGCCCAGCTCGACGCTCGCGGCCGTCACCGCACGACGCTGCTCTCCCCGTTCGACTCCCTGATCTGGGACCGCAAGCGCACCCAGCGCGTCTTCGGGTTCACCCACGCCCTGGAGGCGTACAAGCCGGCGGCGAAGCGGGACTACGGCTACTTCACGATGCCGCTGCTCTCCGGCGGCCGTCTGCTCGGCCGCGTGGACCCGAAGCGGGTCGGCACCACGCTCGCGGCGCAGGCGGTCTTCCTCGACACCTCGGCGGCCGTCGCGCCGATGGCCACCGCGCTCTGGGAGGCCGCGGCCTGGGTGGGCTGCGACTCCGTCTCGATCGACCGGGTCGAACCGGTCGGTCTCGCCGACCGCCTGCACGACGCCCTGCTCGCCGCTGCCTGAGGAGCCGCCGATGTACGAGACCCCCGAGGACCTGACCGCCCTGCAGGAGCTGCTCGACCGGAGCCGGGCCGGCGCCGGCAGCCACCTCGCGGACATCTTCACCGCGGACCGCTGGCTCGACGCCAAGGCGCTGACCGAACGACTGCAGGGCATGTGCCTGCTCTCCCTCGCCACCGTGACCGCCGACAACCGGCCGCTGGTCGGGGCCGTCGACGCGTTCTTCGTCCGCGGCTCGTTCTGCTTCGGCAGCTCCCCCACCTCGGTCCGGGCCCGGCACATCGCCGCCCGGCCGCAGGTGAGCGCGCAGCACCTGCCCGGCGAGCACCTCTCGGTCACCGTCCACGGGCGGGCGATCCCGATCGACTGGACGGGCGGGGACCCCTGGGCCGCTCCGCTGCTCGACGCGTTGCGCGACAAGTACGGGCCGGACAACTTCGGTGACCAGGGTTACCCGTACTGGCGGATCGAGGCGGAGAAGATCTTCGTCTTCCACATGGATCCGGAGCCGTCCGCCGCGCCCTGACCCGGACCGCGTGCCGCGGCCGGGGCCCGCGACCGGCAGAATCGCCCCATGGCCACTCGCTACACGCACACGTTCACCTGGGACGCCCCGCCCGCCGCCGTCCATGCGATGGTGACCGACCCGGGGTACCAGGAGCAGCGGGCGCAGGCCGGCTCCCCGATCAGCGCCGAGGCGTCGGTCACGAAGGCCGCCGACGCCACGACGATCTCGGTCCACCGGCTGATGGCCATCGACCCACCGGGCTTCATCAAGAACTTCGTCGGCGACAAGATCGGCATCCAGGAGACCCAGACCTGGACCAGCCCGACCGAGGCGACCCTGCTCGTGGAGATCCTCAAGCAGCCCGGTGACGTGCGCGGCACGATCCGGCTGGCCGAGTCGGGGGCGTCGACGGTCGTCACCGTCGAGGCGTCGATCGCGGTGAAGGTCCCCCTCGTCGGGGGCAAGGTCGAGGGCTACGTCGCGAGCATCGTCGACCGGCTCCTCGTCAAGGACGAGGAACTCGGCAAGGCCTGGCTCGCCGGCGGGGGTCGCTGACCCCGCACCGCCATCCCTGACGGAAGGTCAGGTGATGTCGAGCAGCTTCTCGCGGACCGCGTAGAAGACCGCTTCCATCCGGGAGTGGAGCTGCAGCTTCTCCAGGATGTTGCGGACGTGGTTCTTGACCGTGTTCTCGCTGATGAACAGCTCGCGCGCGATCTCGCGGTTGTTGCGGCCGCGGGCGACCAGGCGCAGGACGTCGAGCTCACGCTCGGTCAGGCGCGGGGCCGGGACGCGATTGCTGCTGCGCGGGTCCTTCTTGATCAGCGAGGCGAACTCGTTGAGGAGCTTGGACGCCATGGCCGGGCTGATCAGCGACTGGCCCTCGTGGACCGCGCGGATGCCGGTGGCGACCTCCTCGATGGAGATCTCCTTGAGCAGGTACCCCGTCGCGCCGGCCTTGACCGCCTCGTAGAGGTCGCTCTCCTCGTCGCTGATCGTCAGCATGATGATCTTGGCGACGGGCGCGACCTCCTTGATCGCCGCGGCCGCCTCGATGCCCGAGAGCTTCGGCATGCGCACGTCGAGCAGGACGACGTCGGGGAGCAGGTCGGCGGCCTTGCGCACCGCCTCCTCGCCGTCGGCCGCCTCGCCCACGAGGGCGAAGTCGGACTCCTGCGAGAGGACCATCTCCAGACCACGGCGGAACAGCACGTGGTCGTCCGCGATGAGGACGCGGATCGGTTCGTTGGGGGGCCCGGACTGACGCGGGATCTCGGCGCCGCCCACCTCGCTGCCGGGGTCGCTCATGCCCGCAACCTAACCCGGACGGGCCCCCCGTGTGGCCCGATTGGAAATGTTCGGAGTAGCCACACGGGGTGGTCCCGTTCGACTTGACCCGTTGTGTACCGAAAAGTGCCGGGTCGTCAGTTGTCGCGGGTCAGACCCTCCTCAGGTCTGCAGGCGGATGACGCCGTAGTCGTAGCCGTGCCGGCGGTAGACGACGCTCGGGAGGCCGGAGTCGGCGTCCACGAACAGGAAGAAGTCGTGACCCACGAGCTCCATCTGGTAGAGCGCCTGGTCCAGCGTCATGGGTGCGGCCTGGTGGGTCTTCTCGCGAACCACCATCGGGCAGTCGCCCTCGACGTCGAGGCCGCCGTCGCCCCAACTCATCATGTCCTCGTCGACCTCGAGAACGGCGGCCGCGGCCTTCGCGGACGAGCCGTTGGCGGAGGCGAGCGGAGCGGTCGCCATGGCGACCGAGACCGGTGTGCGGGATCCGTGGTGGACGCGGCGACGGTCAGCGGCCTTACGCATGCGCACCTCCAACTTCCCGAAAGCCAGATCCAGCGCGGCGTAGGGGTCCGCGGCTGCAGCCTCGGCGCGAACGGTCGCGCCGCGGGTCATCACGGTGATCTCGACCCGCTCACACACGTCGGTGAGTCGGGGGTTGCGTTCTCTCGACACCTCCACGTCGACACTGATGATCTTGCCGTCCCAGCGCTCGAGCTTGGCGAGCTTCTCCTGGACGTGCCGGCGGAACCGCTCCGAGACATCGGTGCGGCGACCCTTGACCACAATTTCCACGCCTACTCCCTTGCTACAGGCAACGGACGCAAGGCCCGTTGTGTTCGGGGATGCGACTAACCCACCGCTCTCGGTGGGTGGTCGGGGGGAAACCCCCCGACTGAGATGACACCTGCCCGGCCGACCTGGTCTTCTACCCCACATTCGCCTGCTGAGGGTCTCGCAGCCAGAGCCACTACTCCCCTTCTCCCGGGACGAAAGCCATCTGGACTTTCGGCGGGGCAGGACTTACTTCTAAACCGCACCGTGATCGGACGACGAAGAGTCGCCTTACGTGGGCCGCTTCGCCTGCGGCTGGCCTCGGCTAGCCGGCTTGCACCGGCGCAACCACGGACCCGGGCAGGTGCCATGCAGACGACGGTAACCCGTGTCCGCTCCGGTGCACAGGGTGAATCGTCGTCGGCGTGATTTGCTCAGGCTCGCTTAAGGACCGCCGCCACGACAGCCCCGCCCAGAACGGGAATTCCGGCCTCGCGCAAGGCTCGTGCGGCCTCGCTCAACGTCGCGCCGGTGGTGAGGACGTCGTCGATCAAAACGACCGCCGCGCCCGGCATCGCGGCGGACGCACCGCGCCGCGCGACCAGTGCGCCGGCCAGGTTTCGAGCGCGTTGCGTCGAGCTCAGGCCGGCCTGGTCGCGTACCGTCCGGGCGTGGCGCAGGAGCGGCAACGCGTGCGCCGTGCGCCCCTGGGCACGCAGTGCCGCCGCGGCGGCGATCGCGGTGCGCCCAACCGGGTCGTGGCCGCGGGAACGTCGCACGCCGGGTCGGCTCGGGACCGGAACCAGCAACAGCGGACCCGGCCCCGCCGGGGCCACCGCGGGCGCCAGCGCCCGCCCGAGCACGGGCGCGAGCTCGGTCCGCCCCCGCTCCTTGTGGGCGAGAACCAGGTTCCGCGCGATGCCCTCCCACTCCGCGAGACAGCGCACCGGCGGCAACCCCGCCGGGTGCACCGGCTGCGGCGGCACGAGGCGCGGAATTCCCAAGCCGGCCAGACAATCCGGACATATCGGCACGACGCTGTCGCCCCCGCACCCCGCGCACGGCGTCGGCAGCACGAGGTCCGCCAGCGTGCTCCGCAGGCCCGCCAGACGCGTCGGCCCGATCCACCGCCCCACGCCCCGAGCCTGCCGCGTTCGACCACCTCCCGGCATCCGGTCGCCGGTGCCTGTGGACAGCCGCTCCTGTGGAAAAGAAAGGGTGACACCCCTTACTGCGCAGTAAGGGGTGTCACCCTTTTTTGACGCGGGCGGGGGCGGGGCTCAGCCGGGATAGGTGACCGCGGTGCCGGGGCCCTCGGGGAGCCAGGCGCCGTCCTCGCGGAGGCGGTAGATCTGCTTCTTCGTCGCGGCCATCAGCGGCTGGCCGTAGGCGGCGGAGACCTCGGTGATGCCGGGGAGCGTGCCGGCGAGGGCGCGGACAGGTCCGCCGAGCTGGACCTCGAACGGCTGGAGCTGCCCGTCCGGGAGCGAGCCGAGGACGACGAGGCGGCCGGAGTCCATCCAGTCCACCGAGCGGAGCCCGGTCAGCTGGCCCGCCATGCGCCGGGGGCCGGAGATCTCCAGCCCGTCGGTGTCCTCGGTGGACTGGGCGACGTAGACCTGCGTCCCGCGGACCGTGTCGAGGACCAGGGCGAGCCGGACGCCGTCGGCGGCCACGCGCAGCCGGAGGATCTGCCGCGGCTCGAAGCCGTCGACGCGGACGCGCTGCGGCGGGCCACTGGGCGGGTAGCGGAGCACGACCGTGCCACCGCCCTCCCCGGAGAGCACCCAGAGGTTGCCGTCGCCGTCGAAGGACAGCGAGCGCAGGTTCGTCCCCTTCGCCCGGGAGACCAGACGTTTGGGGTCGTCCGCACGCCCGGTCACCAGCGTCGTGCGGTCGCTCGAGACGCCGGCGAGGAGGCCTCCCCCGGGCGAGACCGCGATCTCGACCAGCTCGGCGTCGGTGGCGATCGGGCCCTGCACCATCTGCTCGCCGGAGATGTAGGCCGAGCCGTCCCGAACGAAGTACGCGGGCGCGGGCGGCGGACGCTGGTCGGCCGGCAGGTACGGGACGACGTCCGCGCGCCGCAGCACGGTGTTGCCGGCCCCGCCGAACGAGAGCGGCGGCTCGGCGAGCGCCCGGACCTCCACCTGCGAGACCTCCGGGTCCTGCATCAGGGTCATCACGATCTGAGCCAACATCAGATCCCGCTGGACACCCTCGATCGGCAGCGACTCCGGCGTCAGGCGCACGAGCGCGACGCCGGAGAGGACGTTGACGGGCTCGGCGAGCGCGGCCCCGGTCGGCACCGCGGTCATCGCGACCGCGTCCAGCCACCGGGACGGCCCACGCAGCAACGCCTCCAGCCGCGCGGTGGGCGAGGTCGAGGCGCGCGGGAGGTAGACCGGGTCGGGCACGAGGACCGACGTGCGGGGCGGGCGCGCGACGAAGTAGTTGTCGACCTTGAGGTACTCGCGTTCGAAGTCCTGGCGTGAGACCAGCAGCCCGGTCGGCGGTTCATCGATGCGCCAGTCGCCGCCGGTGCGGACGAGCTGGAACGTGAACTGGACGCTGCGCTCCCCCGGCTCGGCGGTGTAGACGCCCTGGTCGTCGACGCGGCCGACGGCGACGGTGCTGAGCACGACGCGGTCGCCGCTGCGCTCGCCGAGGGAGAAGCGCGCCTGGTCGTAGATCGTGATGCCGCGCGCGTTCCACCGGGTCGAGCTGGCCGGGGTGAGGAACTTGCGCGCGGTGGCGAAGCCCTCCTCGGTCGTGCCGGACGCCTCGAGGAACCCGGACACGATCGAGATCGGGCTGTCGCCCGGCCGCGGCCCCTGCGCGATGACGCGCACCTCGGCGTCGGACTGCGCGGGCGCGCCTTCGGCCTTGACGATCTGCGGGTCGCCGGAGGTCGGGATCGCGGCGCACCCGGCGACGACCGCGAGGGCACTCGCAGCGGCGGACACCCGCAATGCGAAGTGGCGGCACAGCTCGGACCGGCGGAGCTCAGACATCCGGCCCCCTCCCCGCACGCTGGAGATCCTCGCCGGTCTCGGGCTCGGCAGGCAGCGGCGGGACGACGTGCCGGTCGGGCGGTTCGAGGGGCAGCGGCGAGGTGGTGAGCACGGTCCCGGCGATGCGCGGGACGGTCAGGCGGAACTGCGCGCCGGCCCGCGGTTCGCCCCAGGCCTGCAACCACCCGCCGTGCAGCCGCGCGTCCTCGCGGGAGATCGACAGTCCGAGCCCGGTGCCGCCACTGCGCCGCGCCCGGGACGGATCGGCCCGCCAGAACCGGTTGAACGCCAGCGACGCCTCCCCCGGCCGCAGCCCGACGCCGTAGTCGCGCACGGCGAGCGCGACGGCGGTCTCGTCGGCCGCGACCCGGACGAGGACGTCGCGCCCCTCCCCGTGCTCGAGCGCGTTGAAGAGCAGGTTGCGGACGATGCGCTCGATCCGGCGGGTGTCGACCTCGGCGATGCACTCCGTGTCGGGCAGGTCGAGGCGGAAGCGCGTCGAGTACTGCTCGGTGGCGATCGGCTCGACCGCCTCGACGACGCGGCGCACCACGTCGCGCAGGTCGACGGGGTCGGGCTCGAGCACCGCGGCCCCGGCGTCGAAGCGGCTGATCTCCAGCAGCTCGGTGAGCATCGCCTCGAACCGCTCGACCTGAGTGTGCATCAGTTCCGCCGAGCGGGCGACGGGCGGCGCGAAGTCCTCCCGGGCGGAGTGCAGGACGTCGGCGGCCATCCGGATCGTCGTCAGCGGCGTCCGGAGTTCGTGCGAGACGTCGGAGACGAAGCGCCGCTGGAGGCGCGAGAGATCCTCGAGCTGGCGGATCTGCCGGGCCAGCGCGGAGGCCATCTCGTTGAACGAGGACGCGAGCCGGGCGAGCTCGTCCTCCCCCTTCTCGGTCATCCGCTCGGAGAGGCGTCCCGCCGCGAGCCGCTCGGCGACCTTGGCGGCCGACTGCACCGGCCGGACGACGCTGCGCGCGACGAGGAACGCGATCGCCGCCAGCAGCAACGTCATCGCCGCGCCGCCGAGGATCAGGCGGCCGCGGACGAGGCTGACGGTCTTGGCCTCCTCGGTGAGGGGGAAGACGAAGTACAGCTGGTACGACCCGGTCCCCAGACGCAGCTGCTTGCCGACCGCGAGACCGGGCCCGGCGTCGCGGCCCGGCTCCGGGCAGGGCTCCCCCGGCTCGCCGTAGCAGAGGGCGACGAAGCGCGAGATCGTCTGCTCGGGCCGCTCGGACAGGGCCCGGACGAGCTCCTCGGGGATCGTGTTCACGCCGACGCCGGTGGTCCGCAGACCGCGACCGGCCGGCGTCGAGGTGTCGGTCGCGGGCGGCGGCATCAGGACGATCTCGTAGAGGTCGGTGCGCCCGGCCTGGTTGCGCAGGTCGGTGACGACCTGCGTGAGCAGCTGCCCGACGTCGGCCGAGCTCGCCTGCTCACTGGTCAGCTGCGTGCGGGCGCTCTCGAAGCCGACCTCGGCGCGGGCGAGCGAGGCCGCCACCTTCGCGTCGACGAGGCCGTCGCGGACGCCGGTGAGGACCAACTGCCCGACGAGGACGAGCACGAGCACCGACAGGACGAGCGTCCCCGCGACGACCCGGAACAGCAGGGAGCGGCGCCAGGCGCGCAGCACCCGGCGGATACCCAGGCGGACGCCGGCCCAGATCCGTCGCAGAGCTCCGGCCGCCGCGGCCGTCCCGTACATGCGCTACGCAGGCCCGGCCTTGTACCCCACGCCACGGACGGTGACGACGATCTCCGGGTGCTCCGGGTCGTGCTCGATCTTCGAGCGGAGGCGCTGCACGTGCACGTTCACCAGGCGGGTGTCGGCGGCGTGGCGGTAGCCCCACACCTGCTCCAGGAGCACCTCACGGGTGAAGACCTGCCACGGCTTGCGGGCCAGGGCGACGAGGAGGTCGAACTCCAGCGGCGTCAGCGCGATCGGCTGGCCGTTGCGCTTGACCGAGTGCCCGGCGACGTCGATCTCGAGGTCGGCGATCGTCAGCGACGCCGGCGTGGGGTCCTCCTGGCGGCGCAGGCGCGCCCGTACGCGGGCGACCAGCTCCTTGGGCTTGAACGGCTTGACGACGTAGTCGTCGGCCCCGGACTCCAGCCCGAGCACCACGTCCACGGTGTCGGTCTTCGCCGTCAGCATCACGATCGGGACTCCGGACTCCGCCCGCAGGGCACGGCAGACGTCGATCCCGTCCCGCCCCGGCAGCATGAGGTCCAGCAGGACCAGGTCCGGCTTGAACTCACGGAACGCGGCGAGCGCCTGGTCGCCGTCCCCGCACACGTGGGGCTCGAAGCCCTCGCTGCGCAGGACGATGGTGAGCATCTCCGCCAGGGCCGTGTCGTCGTCCACGACCAGTACGCGACCTTTCATGCGCCCATCGTTGCACCCGAGCCGGGGTTTTGCGCTGGTCAGCGCGCGCGCCTGCGTCCTCATGTCTCCATGACGCGCGCCAGGCCGTTCCGGTTGACCGGGCGTACGACCCCGACCTCGGTGACCAGCGCGGTGACCAGATCCGGGGGCGTGACGTCGAAGGCCGGGTTGAACGCGGCGGTCCCGGGCGGGGCGACGGCGGTCCCCGCGTGGTGGGTGACCTCCTCGGCCGCCCGCTGCTCGACGGGGATGCCGGCGCCGTCCGCGGTGCCCAGGTCGACGGTGGTCCGCGGGGCGACCACGACGAACGGGACGCTGTGGTGGGCGGCGAGCACGGCGAGGGAGTAGGTGCCGACCTTGTTCGCGACCGCACCGTCGGCGGCGACCCGGTCCGCGCCGGTGATCACCAGGTCCACCTGGCCCGACGCCATCAGCGCCGCCGCCGCCGAGTCGGGCAGGACGCTGTGCGGGATCCCGTGGCGCCGCGCCTCGTAGGCGGTCAGGCGGGAGCCCTGGAGCAGCGGGCGGGTCTCGTCGACCCACAGGTGGGCGAGCCGCCCGGCCCGGTGGGCCGCGAGGGCCACCGCGAACGCGCTGCCCGTCCCCCCGACGGCGAGGGCGCCGGTGTTGCAGTGGGTCAGGATGCGGGCCCCCTCCGGCACCAGCGTCAGGCCGTGCTCGGCCATCCCCGCGCTGGCCTGCGCCTCGTCGGCGGCCAGGGCGTCCGCAGCCACCAGTGCGGCCTCGGCCGTGCGGCCGCCGTCCGCCCAGGCCGCGAGGACGCGGGCGACGCCGGTCGCGAGGTTGACCGCGGTCGGCCGGGCCGTGGCGAGGGCCTGCGCGGCCGCGGGGACGTCGTCGCCGCGGGCGGCGGCCAGGGCGACGCCGTAGCCGCCGGCGATCCCGAGCAGCGGCGCGCCGCGGACCGCGAGCTGCTGGATCGCCGTGACCAGGGCCGGCACGTCGGCGCAGACCCGCTCGACCTCGGCGGTCGGCAGGCGCGTCTGGTCCAGCAGCACGACCGCGGGCACGGCGGCGTCGAACCGGAGCGGGGCGGGGGCGCTCATGGGCCCCGATCCTGACACGATGATCACTGCCAGACGGACGGGCCCGGGAGGAGGACGATGACCAGCGAGCCGCCGGGCTGGTCCTCGCCCGCGTCCGGGGAGACACCCGCGTCGGGCGGCTGGTCCGCCCCGGCCCCCACCGCCACGTACGGCGGTCCGGGCTACGGCGCCCCCGGCTACGGCCCGGGCTACGCACCGCGCCCGCTCGAGGTCCGGCCCGGTGTCGTGCCGCTGCGGCCGCTCGGGGTCGGCGAGATCATCGACGGCGCGATCTCCACGATGCGCCGGCACTGGAAGCTCCAGCTCGGGCTGTCGGCGGCGGTCGTCACCGTCGTCTCGCTGCTCCAGGCCGGGGCGCTGTACCTGCTCTACCGGAACACCTCCGGCATCTCGGGCGGCGAGATCACCGGCCCCGAGAGCGAACCGAGCGCGGCGGCGAACGTCGCGCAGGTCGTCACGATCGTCATCGGGCAGCTCGCGCAGATGGTGCTGCTCGGGATCCTGGTGTTCATCGTCAGCCGGGCCGTGCTCGGCCAGGATGTGACGCCCGCTCAGGCGTGGGCGGCGGTGCGCCCGCACCTCTGGAAGCTGATCTGGCTGTCGGTGCTGATCATGCTGCTGATGGGCGTCGTGATCGGCATCCCGATCCTGATCACGATCGCGGTGGCGGTCGCGGACGCCTCGACCCCGGTGATCGTCACGGTCGCGGTGGTCGGCGAGGTGATCGCTGTCCCCGTCGCGGTCTGGCTCTGGGTGCGGCTCGGCGTCGCGGCCCCGGCGCTCGTGCTCGAACGGACCGGGATCGCGGGCGCGATGCGCCGCTCGGCGCGACTGGTCCGGCGCAGCTGGTGGCGGGTGTTCGGCGTCCTGCTGCTCTCGACGGTCGTGTCGACGATCCTCGGCGGCATCATCCAGACGCCGTTCACCTTCGGCGCCGTCCTCACCGGCTTCGACCTCGACGGCACCGAGGCGCCCGGCGTGTGGTTCTACGTCCTGACGACGATCGGCACCTCGATCGCCGGGACCATCACCTACCCGTTCACCGCGGGCGTGGCCGCCCTGCTCTACATCGATCTGCGGATGCGCCGGGAGGCGCTCGACATCACGCTGGTCCGGTCGACCCGGACCGGCGCGGGCCCGCGCGCGTGAGCGGGTTCGCGACCGGCGCCCTGACCGTGCCGGTGGTGCCCGACCCCGCCGCGGCCCGCGAGGCCGCCGAGCGGGAGCTGTCCGACCCGACGTACCGCAGTCAGGAACCCACGCTGTTCGAGCGGATCACCGACGAGATCCTCGACCGGCTCGGCGATTTGTTCAACCGCACCGCGGACAACGCCCCCGGCGGGCGCTGGTCGCTCGTGCTGCTCACGCTGCTGATCCTGCTCGCGCTGTGGGGCCTGCGGGCGCGGCTCGGGAAGCTCACGACCTCCGGTCGGCGCACCGCGGAGGTCTTCGGGACGACGGTCCGCACCGCCGCCGAGCACCACGCCGAGGCCGACCGCGCCCTCGCGGCGGGGGACCTCTCCGCCGCGGTCACCGAGCGGTTCCGCGCGCTGGTCCGCGGTCTGGAGGAACGTGGCCTGCTCGACCCGCGGCCGGGCCGGACCGCCAACGAGGCCGCGGAGGAGGGCGGGCGACTGCTGCCCGGCTGCGCCGCTCCGCTGCGCGCCGCGGCCCGCGTGTTCGACGAGGTCCGCTACGGCGGACGGACCGCGACCGTCGTCGGGCACGACACCGTCGCCGACGCCGATCGCGCCGCCCGGGCCGCCCGCCCGGTGGCGAGGGCCGCCGCCGCCCCCGACACCTGGGTCGCCCCGGGGAGCGGGTCATGAGCGACACCGCGACCGTCGAGAACGCGGTGCCGACCACCTCCGCGGCCCCGGGCGCGCGGACGGTCTGGCAGTCGGTTCGGGTGCCGGTGATCGCGGTAACCGTCCTGCTGCTGGTCAGCGTCGGACTCGCGGTGCTCGCCGGCCGCGGCGCGACCGGTGAGCTGGACGCGGAGTCCTACGAGCCGGCCGGCAGCCGGGCGATCGTTCAGTTGCTGCGCGACGAGGGCGTCACGGTCCACGTCGCGCGGACGGTCGCGGAGGCTCGCGCGGCCGCCGAGGGCGCCACCGTGCTCGTCACCCACCCGGCGCTGCTGCCCGCCGACCGGCTGACCGCCGTCACCGCGGACGCCGCCGGCGTCGTGCTGGTGCAGCCGACGAGCGCCGCCCTCGAGGCGGTCGCCTCGGACCTGGTCCCGTTGGTCAAGGACGACGTCGAGGACCGCGACCCCGGCTGCGCGCTGCCGATCGCGCAGCGGGCCGGGCGGGCCGAGGTCGGCGGCGTCGAGTACGGCCGCTTCGCTCCGCGGCCGGACGCGCCGCCCGTCGCGCTCTGCTACCCGCGCGCCGAGCAGGAGCGGATCCCGTCCGCTCCGCTGGCCCGGGAGGGCCGCGTCACCGCGCTCGGCGCCGGCAACTTCCTCACCAACGACCGCCTCGACTCCGACGGCAACGCCGCCCTGGCCCTGGGCCTGCTCGGCGAGCGCGCGGACCTCGTGTGGTTCCGCCCGTCGCTGGACGACCCGGCCCTGGAGGGCGGGTCGAAGCCGCTGCACGTGCTGCTGCCGGACTCGGTCAAGGTCGCGCTGCTGCAGCTCGCGATCGCCGCGCTGGTCGTCGCCGCCTGGCGCGCGCGCCGGCTCGGGCCGGTGGTCGCGGAGCCGTTGCCCGTCGTCGTCCGCGCGGCGGAGGCGACCGAGGGCCTCGCCCGCCTCTACCGCCGGGCCGAGGCACGGCACCGGGCCGCGACGTCGTTGCGCGACGCGGCCGTCCGCTCGATCGCGCCGCGCTTCGGACTGCCGCCGGTCGGGGCCGACCCGCGCGCGGTCACCGAGGCCGTCGCCCGGCACACCGGCCGGCCCTCGCACGAGATCGGCGAACTGCTCTACGGCGAGGCCCCCGACGGCGACGCCGCTCTCGTCGACCTCGCCGACTCCCTGGACACCCTGGCCGCGCAACTGCGGAACGGGAAAGCGCGGGAAGGTCACCCCCCGAAAGGAACACCGTGACTGAGAACCTCACCGGAGCCTCCACCTCCCCCTCCGCGGAGGAGGTGGCTCGCGCGCACGCCGCTCTGGTGGCGCTCCGCGCCGAGGTCGGCAAGGCCGTCGTCGGGCAGGACGCCGCGGTGACCGGGCTGGTGATCGCCCTGATCTGCCGCGGGCACGTGCTGCTCGAAGGCGTGCCCGGTGTCGCCAAGACCCTGCTGGTGCGCTCGTTCTGCCGCGCGCTGAACCTGCGCACGACGCGCGTGCAGTTCACCCCCGACCTGATGCCCGGTGACGTCACCGGGTCGCTGATCTACGACGCGCGCACCGCGGAGTTCTCCTTCCGTCCCGGGCCGGTGTTCACCAACCTCCTGCTCGCGGACGAGATCAACCGGACGCCGCCGAAGACCCAGGCCTCTCTCCTGGAGGCGATGGAGGAACGGCAGGTCTCCGTCGACGGCACCCCGCGGCCCCTGCCCGAGCCGTTCCTGGTCGCCGCGACCCAGAACCCGGTCGAGTACGAGGGCACCTACCCGCTGCCCGAGGCGCAGCTGGACCGGTTCCTGCTCAAGCTCGTCATGCCGCTGCCCGGCCGCGACGACGAGATCTCGGTACTGCAGCGGCACGTCTCCGGCTTCGACCCGCGCAACCTCGAAGCCGCCGGCGTCACCCCCGTCGCCGGGCCGGCCGACCTCGCCGTCGCCCAGGCCGCGGCCCGAGCGGTGACGGTGCGGGACGAGATCGTCGCCTACGTCGTCGACCTGTGCCGCGCGACGCGCGAGTCGCCCGCCGTGCGGCTCGGCGTCTCGCCCCGTGGTGCGACCGCGCTGCTGGCCGCCAGCCGCGCCTGGGCCTGGCTGTCCGGTCGGGACTACGTGCTGCCCGACGACGTCAAGGCGCTCGCGCGCCCCGCGCTGCGGCACCGTCTCGGTCTGCGGGCCGAGGCCGAGCTCGAGGGCGCGACCACCGAGGGCGTGTTGGACCAGGTGCTGGCCAACGTGCCGGTGCCGCGGTGACGGTCCGGGGGGCCTCTCGATGGCGTTGACCGGACGCGCGGCGCTGATCGCGGTCCTCGCAACCGTGGTCGCGTACGCGGCCGCGACACCGGTCGCCGTGCTCGTCGTGGACCTCGCACTGCTGGCGGCGATCGGGCTCGACCTGGTCCTCGCGGGCCGGGTGAAGGACCTCGCGACGACGCGGTCGGGCACCGGCACGGTCCGCCTCGGTGAACCGACCGAGGTGACGCTGACCGTGGCCAACCGCGGCTCGCGGACGGTGCGCGGCGTCCTGCGCGATGCGTGGCCCCCGAGCGCAGGGGCCACGGTGACCCGGCATCAGATCTCAATCCCGCCCGGGGAGATCCGGCGCGTGGTGACGCCCCTGCACCCCACCCGCCGCGGCGACCGTCCCGCCGATCGGGTGACGGTGCGTTCGGTCGGCCCGCTCGGTCTGGCGGCCCGTCAGGGGGCGCACTTCGCGCCGTTCGTCGTCCGCGTCCTGCCGCCGTTCGCCAGCCGTTGCCACCTCCCGTCGCGGCTGGACCGGCTGCGCGCGCTCGACGGCCGGACCGCGGTGATGGTCCGCGGCCAGGGGACCGAGTTCGACTCGCTGCGCGAGTACGTCGTCGGCGACGACGTGCGGTCGATCGACTGGCGCGCGACGGCCCGGACGTCCGACGTCACCGTCCGCACGTGGCGGCCCGAGCGGGACCGGCAGCTGCTGCTCGTCCTCGACACCGGACGGCTGTCGGCCGGTCGCGTCGGCGACGCCCCGCGCCTGGACGCGGCGATGGACGCTGCGCTGCTGCTGGCCGCGCTCGCCTCGCACGCCGGGGACCGCATCGACCTGTTCGCCTACGACCGCCAGGTCCGGGCCGGCGTGGCCGGGGTCAGCGGCTCGGCCCTGCTGCCCGCGCTGGTGTCGGCGATGGCACCGGTGGAGCCCGCTCTGGTCGAGACCGACATGCGCGGCCTCGCCTCGGAGGTGCTGCGCCGGGGTGGCCGCGGGTCCCTCGTCGTCCTCCTCACCGCGCTGGACCCGGAGCCGGTCACCGCCGGGCTGCTGCCCGTCCTGCCGTCGCTGACGGCCCGCCACCGGGTGCTGCTCGCGTCCGTCGCGGACACCCGGATCGCCGAGCTCGCCGCCGGCCGCGGCGACGTCGACGCCGTCTACGCGGCGGCCGCCGCCGAGCGGATGCGCGGCCAGCGGGCCCGGACCGCGGCCCTGCTCGGGCGGCGCGGCGTGGAGGTCCTCGACGCCCCGCCCGAGGTGCTCCCACCCGCCCTCGCGGACCGTTACCTGGAACTCAAGGCGGCCGGAAAGCTCTGACCGGGGCGCTGCGCATGTAATGCTCGATGCCATGGCTCCCCCGCTGGATCCCGACCGCGTGGTCTCCGCGACCGTCGCCGCCTCGGCCGAGGTCGCCTCGGTGGTGGCCGGGTTCGTCCGGCTCCCCCGCAAGGTCCTGACGATGGTCGAGAAGGCCGACGCGCTGCTCGACCGCGCGGACTCGCTGATGGTCCAGGCCGAGCGTTCCCTCGAGCACACCGAGGGTCTGATGCCGGTTCTCCAGCAGGTCGACCGCCTCGGCCCGGACGTGGCCGAACTGTTACGCGTCACCGACGAGGTTCGACGGGCCGTCCTGGGTATCCCGGGCGTGGGCATGCTCTGGCGCCGCGGCGGTCCCGCCGCCGAGGCCGCCGGAACGGACCAACCCGCGCGGTAGGTTCGCTGCGAATGCGTGCCGACACGGCGTGAGCACCCGCCCCCGCGGGTCGCGCCTGCCTTCGAGAGGACGCCCAGCATGAACTTCCGCACCCAGCTCGCCGCCGCCGCTTCGGTGGTGCTGCTCGTCGGGCTCGCCGCCTGTGGGGACGACGACGACAACGAGACCGCGTCACCGACCACCCCCGACACGGTCAACCAGCCGGTCGGCGGCAGCTCGAGCGGCAGTGCGAGCGACGCCTCCGCGTCCCCGAGCACCGACCACTCGGACCACGCGATGATCACGATGACCGACAACAAGTTCTCGCCGGCGAACCTCACCGTCGAGCCGGGCGCCGTGGTCATGGTCGGGAACGCCGGTCAGGCGACCCACGACCTCAAGGACGAGAAGACCAAGGGCAAGGAGTTCGACAGCGGGGACCTCACGGCCGGCGAGCAGGGCGAGATCACCGCTCCCGACAAGACCGGCGAATACCCGTACTACTGCACGTACCACTTCGGCATGACGGGCACGCTCACCGTCAAGTGACCCCCGCTCCGCCGCCGACCCCGGTCAGCGCCGCCCCCGTCAAAGCCGCTCCCGTCAAAGCCGCTCCCGTCAAGAAAGGGTGACACCCCTTACTCCGCAGTAAGGGGTGTCACCCTTTCTTCACGCAGTGGGGGTGACACCCTTTCCGGCGCCGAAAAGGGTGTCACCCTTTTCGGCGGCGGCGGCGGTGGTCAGTAGGCGCGGCCGAACAGGACCCGCGTGCCGTAGGCGGCGGGGGCGTTGCAGCGGATGCAGGTGCCCTCCTCCGGCTCGCCGTCGTTCGGGATGCACCGCGGGGTCGCGGCGGCGCTGGCGGCCTTGATGTCGTCCTCGCACGCGGGCTGACCGCAGTGCAGGACGCGGGCCCAGCCGGTGTTCGTGGCCTCCAGGAAGGCGTCCCAGGTGTCGACGGTGTGGATGTTCGCGTCGCGGAACTCGGTCGCGCGGGCGAGCATCGCCGCCTGGATCTCGTCGAGGATGCCCGGGATCGCGGCGGCCAGGCCGGCGAGCGGGAGCGACTCCTTCTCACCGGTGACACGACGAGCGACCTCGGCGACGCCGTTCTCCAGGTCGCGCGGCCCGATCGCGATGCGCAGCGGCACTCCCCGCATCTCGTGGTCGTTGAACTTGAAGCCCATGGAGACCTGCGGCCGGTCGTCGACGTGGACGCGGACCTTCAGCGCCTTGAGCTCGGCGACGAGGGCGTCGACGGCCTCCAGCACCGGACCGGCGGCGTCGCCCTTGCCCATCGGCACGATGACGACCTGATGGGGCGCCAGCTTCGGCGGGAGCATCAGGCCCTTGTCGTCGCCGTGGGCCATGATGATCGCGCCGATCATGCGCGTCGACATGCCCCAGGACGTGGTGTGGCAGTACTGCTGGCCACCTGACGATGCGTCAGCGTATTTGATGTCGAAGGCCTTGGCGAAGTTCGTGCCCATGTAGTGCGACGTGCCCGACTGCAGGGCCTTGCCGTCGCGCATCATGCCCTCGATGGTGAACGTCCGCAGGGCGCCGGCGAAGCGCTCGCCCGCGGTCTTCTCCCCCGGGACGACCGGGATCGCGGCCCAGTCGCGCGCGATCTCGACGTAGACGTCGAGCATCTGCAGCGTCTCGCGCATCGCGTCGGCCTCGTCGACGTGCGCTGTGTGACCCTCCTGCCAGAGGAACTCGGTCGTCCGCAGGAACATGCGCGGGCGCAGCTCCCAGCGAACGACGTTGGCCCACTGGTTGAGCAGCAGCGGCAGATCGCGGTGCGAGGCGATCCACTTCGCCATCATCTCGCCGATGATCGTCTCGGACGTCGGACGGACGACCAGCGGCTCTTCGAGCTCCTTGCCACCGGCGTGCGTGACGACGGCGAGCTCGGGCGAGAAGCCCTCGACGTGCTCGGCCTCGCGCTTGAGGTAGCTCTCGGGGATGAACAGCGGGAAGTACGCGTTCTCGTGGCCGGTGTCCTTGATGCGGCCGTCGAGCGCCGACTGCAGCAGCTCCCAGAGCCGGTAGCCGTACGGGCGGATCACCATCGTGCCCTTGGCCGGGCCGCGGTCGACGAGCTGCGCCCGCAGCACGACGTCGTTGTACCAGTCGGAGAAGTTCTCGCTCTGGGGCGTGACCGCCCGTTCGTCCTTCGCGGATCCCTTGGCCATGGGGCCTGAGGCTACTGGCCGCGACGACACGGCCCGGCTCCGGCCCGATTTGCTGGACTTCGGGCGGATTCCGGGGAACGGTGGGCCGACCTAGCTGTTACAGGGGAGGCTGTTGTGACTCGTGGGACTTATACGCGCGTTCTGCTCGCGACCGGGTTGGCGTTCTGCACGCTGCCGGCGTTGGGGGTGAACCCGGCGGCGGCGACGCACGTCGTCTCCCCGGCCGACGAGCCCGGACCCGCCGCCGCCGAGGCCGCACCCGCTGACGCGGCCCCCGCCGCGGCCGCACCCGCGGAGGCCGCCCCGGCTGAAGCCGCCCCGACTGAAGCCGCTCCCGCTGAGACCGTCCCGGCCCCGGAGGCCCCGGCTCCGGCGGCCCCCGCCGACCAGGCTCCGGCCCAGCCCGCACCCGCCCAGCCCGCACCCGCCCAGCCCGCACCCGCCCAGCCCGCACCCGCGACCCCGGCCGGAGAGGCGGCTCCGGCCGAGCAGCCGAAGGGCCTGTCGTCGACCGTGGTCGAGCACGCCTCGACGCTGATCCAGGTCGCCGGGGAGAGCGCGCGCCCGCCGGCCGGCGGCGACGTCGAGTAGCCGCCCGCGCGACCCGCACGCGAGCCCCGGAGCAACGAACGTTCTGCCCGGGGCTCTCGTCCTCCAGGATGAGGACACCCGGACCCAGGAGGACCCGTGAACCCCACCGCGCGCAACGCGTCCCGTCTCGTCGGCAAGGCCGTGCTCGCGACCGGTCTGGTCGTCGGCCTCACCCCGGTGCTCGGCGCGAACCCGGCCTACGCCTGCTCGTGCATCGGGCCCGTCAGCGAGGAGAAGCTCAAGAAGCAGGCCCAGGTCGTCTTCAAGGGCAAGGTGAAGTCGAAGTCCGGCACGGTCGACAGCCCGGGCAGCACCGGCGCCGAGACCGTGACGTACGCGTTCTCCGTCAGCCGCACCTACAAGGGCAAGGTGCGTGTTCCGCAGCTGGTCGCGACGGCGAACTCGAGCGCGACGTGCGGCGTGCGGCTCTCGGTCGGCTCGACGTACATGGTCTACGCGACCCGCGCCGAGCCGGCGAACAAGTCGAAGGCCGCCCGCCGCGCGGCCGACCGCAAGCCGCTGCAGATCAACCTGTGCGGCGGCACGCACAAGATCACGTAGCTCGTGCGCCACGCCCTCGCCCGCCTGGGCCTCGCCGTCGGACTCGCGGCTGCCGCGGTCCCCACCCTCGGGGTGGGGACCGCGCACGCCTGCAGCTGCGCGCCGAGCACCGACGCGGAGGCCTTCGCCCGGGCGAGCGCCGTCTTCACCGGGACGCTGGTCAGCCGCGACCTGCCGAACGGCGGCAACCGGACGCAGTCCTCGATCGACCCGGCGATTCACACCTTCGCCGTCGATCGCGTCTACAAGGGCACGATCACCGACCCCCAACGCGTCGTCAGCTACGCCGAGGGCGCCTCCTGCGGTCTGGAGCTGCGCGGCCCCGGCCCGTTCGTCGTCTTCGCCGGTCGTAGCACGAGCGACGACCGGACCCTCGCCGCGTACCGGGACCTCCCGTCGTCCTTCCGCTGCGACGGCAGCCGCGCGCTCGCCGCGAACGAGACCCTCCCCTTCGGCCGGGGCGCGGCCCCGGCCGCGGCGTCCACCTCGAGCCCGTCGAGCCCGGACACCCCGTCGATCCTCGGCCCGAGTTCCGACGCCGGCGACGACGAGGGGCCCGGGACCAGCACCGCCGTCGCCCTCGGCATCGCCGCCGTCGCCCTGATCGCCGGCGGCATCGTCCTCCGCACCCGCGGCCGCCGCTGACCCTCGGCGCTTCACTCGCCGCAGCCAGGCCTTACTCGCCCGGCCGGGCGAGTAAGCGCTGTCCCCGGCGAGTGAAGCGCGTACCCGGGGGGCGGGGCGGGCGGGCGGCGAGGGGTGCGTCAGGCCACGACGGGGCGGAGGTCGCCGGCGGCGGTGGGGTCGATGTCGCCGGTGTGGCCGGCGCGGGCGGCGCGGCCGCCGAGCACGAAGACGTAGACGAGGAACAGCACCTCGGCGACGACGCCGATCCCGATGCGGGCCCAGGTCGGCAACCCGGACGGGGTCACGAAGGCCTCGAGAATTCCGGAGATCAGCAGGACCACGACGAGCCCGATCGCGATGCCCATCGCGGCGCGGCCCTCGCGGGCGAGGGCGACGGAGCGGGGGTCCGGGCCGGGGTCGATCAGGGTCCACCCGACGCGCAGGCCGGCCCCGGCGGCGACGAAGACGGCGGTGAGCTCGAGCAGCCCGTGCGGGATCAGCAGGCCGAGGAAGATGTCCAGCCGCCCGGCCTCGGCCATCAGACCCAGGGCGACGCCGACGTTCGCCGCGTTCGTCCAGAGCACGAACAGGACGGGCACGATCGTGATCCCCAGCGCGAGGGACATCGCGGCGACCCACGCGTTGTTGGTCCACACCTGCGCCGCGAACGAACTGGCCGCGTGGGTCGAGTAGTACGACTCGAACTCACCGCCCGGACGGGTGAGCGTCGCGATCTCGTCGGGCGCGCCGATCGAGGCCTGGACCTCGGGCGTGCGGGCGACCCAGGCCGCCATCGCGCCGACGACGACGAGGAACGCGGCCGACACCGCCGTCCACCACGGGGCCGCGCGGTAGACCGCGGCCGGGAAGCCCCGGAGGACGAAGTCCGCGACGTCCCGCCGCGCCGGGGTCGACGCGCCCGCGACCGTCGAGCGCGCCCGGGCCACCAGGCTGGAGAGGCGGCCGACCAGCGCCGGGTCCGGCGCCGCCGACTGCAGGATCGACAGGTGGGTGGCCGCGCGCTGGTACAGCGCGACGACCTCCTCGGCCTCGTCCCCGGTCAACCGGGACGAGCGCGTGAGCAGGGATTCGAGACGCGCCCAGTCGCGCGAATGCACGGCGACGAACGCATCGATGTCCACGTCCTAGAGACTAGGACCATGAGCGCGTGGGGGCCGGGGTCCGCTCCGGGATGGGGGCCGGCTCCGTCGGCTCCCCCGCCGGGCGCCCGGGACGTCGTCACCGGCGAGGCCGTCGCGCTCGAACTCCGCCTCGCGAAGGTGCCCAGCCGCGCGCTGGCCCTCGTCATCGACATCGTCCTGATGGCGATCCCCCTGTTCGCGATCGGTGTCCTCGCCGCCGTCGCGGCCGGCAACACCGACGAGGCGCTCGGCGCCGCGATCGTCCTGGTCAGCGTCGTCGGCGTCGTGATCGGCTACCCGGTCCTGTTCGAGACGCTCTCGCGCGGCCGCAGCCCCGGCAAGGCCGTGCTCGGCCTGCGCGTGGTGCGGGACGACGGCGGTCCCGTCCGGTTCCGCCACGCCCTGACGCGGGCGCTGGTCGGCGTCCTCGTCGACTTCAACCCGATCCTCGTCGGCGCGGTCGGCGTCCTCGTCTCGCTCGGGTCGGCGAAGGGCAAGCGGGTCGGCGACATGCTCGCCGGGACGGTCGTGATCCGCGAGCGCGTGCCCACCTCGACGTCCCCGCCGGCGGAGATGCCGCCGCACCTGGCGCAGTGGGCCGCCTCGCTGCCGGTGTCGCGGCTGCCGGACCCGCTCGCGCTCGAGGCCCGGCAGGTCGTCAGCCGCCAGGACGAGCTCGACCCCGAGTTCGCGGTGTCCCTGTCCCGGCAGCTCGCCGACGAGGTCCTCGCCGCGCTCGGCACCACCGCACCCGGGGGGTCGGACCCGGTCTCGGTCCTGTCCGCCGTCCTCGCCGAGCGGCGCAACCGCGAGCTCGCCCGCGCCGGCATCGCCCCCGGCCAGATGGCACCGGGAGCGCCCGCGTGGGGCCCGCCCGCCTGGGGCGCCCAACCGTCCTGGGGCGCTCAACCGTCCTGGGGCGCCCAACCGTCCTGGGGCCAGCCGGGTTGGGGTGCCCCGCAGCCGGGCTGGGGAGCGCCGCCGCCCGCAACTCCCCCCGCAACTCCCCCCGCGGCGGCACCGCCGGCCGTCCCGCCGTCCCCGGCACCGAACCCCCCGGCACCGAACCCCCCGCCACCCCCGGCACCGAACCCCCCGGCGCCGGAGCCCCCGCCACCGCCGGGGCCGTTCGCCACCCCCGGCTGAGTCCGCGCCCGGTCACTCGGACGGCGTAAACCCGCAGGTCAACGCCGAGTTTCCGATTTGTCCACCAAGCGGGTGATGCACCCTCAGCCGATCGGCTGATTTCCCGCGACACACCGCGGAATTTGCCTCCGGGGTGAATCGGATCTGCGTCCTCCGGCGTCTCAGCGCACACGACTCCACGCCAAGGGGCGCGGAACGACGCGGGGGAGCTCAACGATGAGCGAGCAGGTGACGGTGCAGGTGACGCCCGACATGACGGTTGGCGACCTGGCCGAGGTGTTGTTCTGCAGCAGCCTCCAGCCGTCCGACGAGCTGGACGCGGACAAGGTCGCGGCCGCGATCTCGCAGAGCCTGCGCAGCCACCACGGGCAGATCCGGGAGTGCGCCGAGGAGCTGGCCGCCAGCTACGGCAAGGACCCCGAGATCACCTGCCTGCGGATGCGCTGGGCGCGCACCGTCGTCGCGCGGACGTTCCCGACCGCGCGCGTGGCCAGCTAGAAACAAGAGCTCCGTGCCGCCGGGGTGTGGCCCCCCGGCGGCACGGCAACCAGCACCACCACGGCCACACGGCGCGCCCGCCAGCAGCGCCGACCTGGACCGCCGGGAGACCGCCCCCGGCGGTCCGGTCGTTTAAGGCCCTACTCGCGGACCGGCGGGTGGCCGGCGCGGATGAACTGCGCGTCGCGGAAGACGTCGAGCTTGTGGACGACCCCGCACTGGGTGAAGATCTCGAACTCCGCGCCGGAGCCGTCACGCATCAGCGCGTACCAATCCATCATGCTCGGCGAGATGTTCGGCAGCTGCGGGTTGTAGTCCGGCTCGTGCAGCGAGGTGACGAGCCGTCCGGTCGGCCGCACCGTCGCGGCCTCGAGCACCACGCCGTTGTCGAACTCCAGCCGGTACTCACGCGGGGCCATCGTGGCCTCCTTGTGGTAGTACCCGCCGACCAGGGGCGAGAGCGTCGTCGCGTCGGACCACCAGCCCGCGACCGGCATCGGCGCCGGCTCGGGGAGCTCGTGGCTGCGCAGCGCGATGAACGAGAAGACGCTGTCGTCGGGCAGCACTCCCCCGACCAGGTCCCAGCCGGTGTTCCACATCAGCTGCGTCTTGCGCCGGCCCCACCCGCGGTCGCGCCAGCCGAAGCCGGAGAACGGCTGCGGGGCGCCGTCGGCCTTCCACGTCAGCGTGCCCTCGGCGACGACGACCTGCTCGGTGTGCGCGTAGAACTGGCCGTCCTCCGCGGTGCCCTTGGCGTAGTAGCCCTCGAACATCGTGTCCCAGAGCGGCGCGTAGTGCTTCCCACGGACCGTCAGATCGATCGAGACCTCGTCGAGGTCCGCGACCCAGCGCAGCTCGTGGTCGGAGTCCCAGGACAGGTGACCGATCTCGAGCCGGGACATCGAGTTCCCGATCTGCTTGGCGTTCGCGATCCCGTCCTCGTGGCGGACCTGCATCGTGGAGTGGTAGCCCTGCACGGCGGCCACGTTCACCCGGGTGCTCGGCGACCGGTTCGCGCTCACCGTCATGTGCATCGCGAGGTTCGCGTTCAGCTTCGGGTCGCGCAGCGTGAAGAAGAACGTCTCCTTCCACGGCAGGGCCGGGTCGCCCACCGGCTCGTGCAGCAGCTCGTCCTCCGGCCGCGGTGCCCACTCCGCCGGGATGCTCGCGGGCCATCCACCCATGTCCGGGCTCCAATTTTTGAGACGCTGTATCCCAGTAATGCTAGGCCGCGCGGGCCCGCCGGGTCCAGGGTCAGGAGCCCTGCTCCCAGGAGGAGCGGTAGGCGACCTGCTCCGGGGAGGGCTCGTCGAGCCGCACGCCGAGCGAGGCGAGCTTGAGCGCGGCGACCTCGGAGTCGATGTCGGCGGGTACGACGTGGACACCGGGCTCGAGACCGGCGCCGTCGGCGAGCCAGGCGAGCGTGAGGGCCTGGCCGGCGAAGGACATGTCCATGACGGCGGCCGGGTGACCCTCGGCGGCGGCGAGGTTCACGACCCGGCCGGAGGCGAGCAGCAGCAGTCGTCGGCCGTCGGGCTGGGTGAACTCCTCGACCTGTTCGCGCACCGACCGGCGGGCGGTCGCACCGGCCGCGAGGGCGCGGACGTCGATCTCGACGTCGAAGTGGCCGGCGTTGGCGAGGACGACCCCGTCGCGCATGACCGCGAAGTGCTCGGCGCGCAGAACGTCCCGGTTGCCGGTCGCGGTGACGAAGACGTCGCCCCGCGCCGCGGCCTCGGCCATCGGGACGACGGTGAAGCCCTCCATCGTCGCCTGCAGCGCGGCGTTGGCGTCGATCTCGGTGACGAGCACGTGCGCGCCCATCCCCCGCGCCCGCTCGGCGACACCCTGGCCGCACGGCCCGAAGCCGGCCACGACGAGCGTCCGCCCGGCGAGCAGCAGATTGGTGACGCGCATGATCGCGTCGAGCGTCGACTGCCCGGTGCCGTAGCGGTTGTCGAACATCCGCCGGGTGCCGGTGTCGTTGACGGCCACCATCGGCACGCGCAGCCGGTTGTCGCGGGCCATCTGCCGCAGCCGGATGACGCCGGTCGTCGTGCCCTCGGTCCCGCCGCGCACGGCGGGGATCAGGTCGGTGCGCGCGGTGTGCAGCGTCGTCACGAGGTCGCAGCCGTCGTCGAGGACGAGGTGCGGGCCGCCCGCGGCCGAGCCGGCGTCGAGCGCCGCCGCGATGTGCGCGTAGTAGCCGTCACGGTCGACGCCGCGGCGCGCGAAGACCGCGACCCCCTCGGCGACGAGTGCCGCCGCGGTGTCGTCCTGCGTCGAGAGCGGGTTCGACGCCGCGAGCGAGACCGACGCTCCCCCGGCGCACAGCACCCGCACGAGGTTCGCCGTCTCGGCGGTCACGTGCATGCACGCCGCGACCGCGAGGCCGGCCAGCGGTCGCGTCGCCGCGAACCGCTCCCCGACCTGGGCGAGCACGGGCATCGCCCGCGCCGCCCAGTCGATCCGTTCGGACCCCGAGCCCGCGAGCTCGGGGTCCGCAACGTCGTGACGGGTCGTCATTTATGCCTCGTCACCCGAAAGCGCAGAACAGCACCCCGCCCCTTCTCCCGAAAGTGCAGCACAGCACGCGGTTTTTACGTTCGCGGGTGCCATAGTGCGCTTTCGGGGAGAAGGGCGGCCGGCCACGCCGGGGGCGAGGATCAGTAGCGGTAGTGGTCCGACTTGTACGGGCCCTCGACGTCGACGCCGATGTACTCCGCCTGCTCCTTGGTGAGCTTGGTGAGCTTGACGCCGAGGGCGTCGAGGTGGAGACGGGCGACCTTCTCGTCGAGGTGCTTGGGCAGCGTGTAGACACCCAGCGGGTACTCGGCGGTCTTGGTGAACAGCTCGATCTGGGCGATCACCTGGTTGGTGAACGAGTTCGACATGACGAAGCTCGGGTGGCCGGTGGCACAGCCGAGGTTCATCAGGCGACCCTCGGCGAGCACGATGATCGAGTGCCCGTCGGGGAAGACCCACTCGTCGACCTGGGGCTTGATGTTGATCTTCTGGATGCCCGGGGTCCGCGCGAGGCCGGCCATGTCGATCTCGTTGTCGAAGTGACCGATGTTGGACACGATCGCCTGGTGCTTCATCTTCGCCATGTGCTCGGCGGTGATGATCATGAAGTTGCCGGTGGTCGTGACGAAGATGTCGGCGATGTCGACGACGTCCTCGAGCGTGGTGACCTGGAAGCCGTCCATCGCCGCCTGCAGCGCGCAGATCGGGTCGATCTCGGTGACGATGACGCGGGCGCCCTGGCCGCGCAGCGCGTCCGCGCAACCCTTACCGACGTCGCCGTAGCCGCAGACGACTGCGACCTTGCCACCGATGAGGACGTCGGTCGCGCGGTTCAGACCGTCGATGACCGAGTGGCGGCAGCCGTACTTGTTGTCGAACTTGCTCTTGGTGACCGAGTCGTTGACGTTGATCGCCGGGAACAGCAGGGAGCCGTTCCGGAACATCTCGTACAGGCGGTGGACGCCGGTCGTGGTCTCCTCGGTGACGCCCTTGATCTCACGGCCGATGGTCGTCCAGCGGGTCGAGTCCTCGGCCAGCGAGCGCTGCAGCAGGGCGAGGACGACCTTGAGCTCCTCGTTGTCGGTCGAGTCGACCGACGGCACGGCGCCGGCCTTCTCGTACTCGGTGCCCTTGTGGACGAGCATCGTGGCGTCGCCACCGTCGTCGAGGATCATGTTCGGCCCGGCGAAGCCCGAGGCGGCCGGCCAGCGCAGCGCGGTCTCGGTGCACCACCAGTACTCCTCCAGCGTCTCGCCCTTCCAGGCGAACACCGGGACGCCGCGCGGCTCGTCGACCGTGCCCTCGGGGCCGACGACGACGGCCGCGGCCGCGTGGTCCTGCGTGGAGAAGATGTTGCAGGACACCCAGCGCACGTCGGCGCCGAGCTCGACCAGGGTCTCGATGAGGACCGCGGTCTGAATGGTCATGTGCAGCGAGCCCATGATCCGGGCGCCCGCCAGCGGCTGCGCCGCGGCGAACTCCTTGCGCACCGCCATCAGACCGGGCATCTCGTGCTCGGCGAGGCGGATCTCCTTGCGGCCGAATTCGGCAAGGCCCAGGTCCGCGACCTTGAAGTCGTCGGCGCTCAGGACGGGTCGGGTGCTCATCTGCTCTCCATCAGGGATTGGTGTTTCTCCTGCTCCCAGCGCAACCAGTCCGGCGCCGGCACGTGCTCGGGACGGGTGGGGACCTCCTCCAGCCAGCCCTCGACCGCGGCCCGGACCTCGGGTTCGCGGCGCAGCCGCAGCGCGAGCCCCACGTCCTTCAGGTCCAGGTCGTGCTCGGTGAGGAGCTGCCGCAGGGTCCGCAGCCGTTGCAGCTGCTCGGGACCGTAGACCCGGTGACCACCCGGGCTCCGGTCGGGCTCGACCAGGCCCAGCTGTTCCACGTACCGCAGCATCCGCGCCGACCACCCCGTGGTCTTCGCGGCCTCCGCGATCGGCAGCCCGTCCATCGCCGCGAGACTAGCAGGATCGTGTCAGGTTCCGGGCGACCAATCTCCCGACGAGCCGCTGCAAGGCAGAAATCTCACACAATCGTGTCCGGTTACGTCCCACCCGTTGCGCAAGGGGTGTCACCCCTTGTTCGACGCCGCCCCGCGCCGGGCCCGGAAATGGCGCAGGGCGGTTCGATTCTCGATGCCCCCGTGGGATCACCGTGCGAAACGAACCGCCCTGCAACGTTCCGCCGTGCCGGTCAGGTGGCGAGGGCCGCCCGAGGGCCCGGCGTGTTCACAGGCCCAATTCCCTCACCGCCGCGACCGTCGGCCTGGCGGACTGCCGTCCCCCCGAGGGGTTCTGGCGCAGGCTCCCCCGGTGGCTGCGGACACCAGGTCGGCCTTGCGTGTACGAGGTTAGCCTTACCTAAGTAGGACGCGCAAGCCCTGCCGCGGGTCTTTTTTTGGCGGCTCGGACGAAGCCCTACGGCGCCGGCGTCTCCTCGGTCCCCGCCGCGCCTGGATCGGCGTTCGGGTCCGCGCCCGGATCGGCGTTCGGGTCGGCGTTCGGGTCGGCGTTCGGGTCGGCGTTCGGGTCGGCGTTCGGGTCGGCGTTCGGGTCAGCGTTCGGGTCCGGCTCCGGGGTGGGCGACGCGGACGGGTCGTAGTTGATGTTGAGGTCGCCCGCGGCGTCGGCGGCGCGCTGGGCCTGCTCCTCGGCCACCCGGTCGCGCGCGGCCTTGTCCCCGAGGATCCCGACGATCCGGGGCACCAGCCGGTCGATCGCCCACGGCAGCGAGGTCAGGCTGCTGTAGTACAGGGCCTCGGCCTCGTCCGGCCCGAGCTCGAGGACCTTCTTGTTCCGGACGACCTTCATGTTCTGGTAGGCCGAGGTCCGCTTGATCTTGTCCATGGCCGGGCCGCCGTCGTGGCCGACGATCCAGACCAGGACGTCCACGTTGTCGAGGAACGACAGGTTCCCGACGGTGGACTCGATGCTGTACATCTTCCGCGAGACGCCGGTGTAGCGGGTCGCGGCCTCGATGCGCGCCGGGAACTCCATGCCGAGCGAGGTGAAGAACCGGGACATCGGCGCGTACGGGTTCATGATGCGGATCTGCCCGTCCGGACCCGGAGCGGCGACAGCGACACTCGCGTCCCGCAGCTCGGGGTGGGCGTTCTCGGTGTCGACGAACAGCTGGCGCATCTTGGCCACCTGCTGCTGCGCGTAGTTCGGGCGCCCGACGATCTTGCCGAGCGCCAGGACCTCCTCCTGCCAGGAGGAGAAGTAGTCCTTGCTGTCCGAGGAGACCATCGTGATCGTCGGCGCGATCTCGGAGAGCTTGCGGTAGTCCTCGAGCACGATGCCGGCGAACATCGCGACGATCAGGTCGGGGTTCATCGACTTGATGCGCTCGTAGTCGAAAACCTCCTTGCGCACCGGGGTGTTCGACGCCTGCGCGAAGCCGTTCGCGAGCACCGGCCCGTCGTCAACCTCGGAGAGCTTGCCGGTCTTGGAGTCCCGCGTCGGGGGGTACAGCACGGTGTAGTCACCCTGCTTGGCGCTCTCGGGCACCCACGGGAAGTTCAGCCACGGGTGGGCGGCACCGAAGTAGTTCCGCAGCGTCAGCGGCTTGAGACCGAGGCTGATCATCGAGTCCTGCTCGCGCATGCCGAGGACGACGACGCGCTTCGGCTCGGTCTCGATGACGGTGCCGGCCTGGTTCCAGGTGTGCTTGATCCGGACCGGGAACGCACCGCGCTCGACCGGCGGCAGGCCGTCGGTCGAGACCGGGACGGCCGTCACCGTCGGGGAGGCGGACGCCCCCGGGCTCGCGGAGTCGTCGTCGGAACCGCCGCAGGCGGAGGTCGCCAGCACGGCGGCCGCCGTGAACAGCGCCGCGGTGGCACGGCGGGTGGCGGGACGGACGGTCATGGTGGAGCTCCCCCAGCGCAAGTCGGCGAGCGCGGACAGTCGCGACTCGAACCTCATTGTGATCCTCTTCGGTCCCCGTCGCCGAGTGAACGCGGCGACTGCGACCAGTCCGTGATGCACCGGTCCGGGCGGTAACGGTCCGGCCGCCGGGCGGTCAGTGGCCTGGTGAGGACGCCGCGGAACCCGCCCGGCCGGGGTGGGACGCCGAGTAAATGTCCGGTTCGAGGTAGATGACCCGGGCCGTCGGCTCGGCCGCACGGATCCGCCGTTCGGCGGAATCGATCGCGCGCGCGACGTCGGCCGCGGTGTCCGTCGCGCGGACCGCGATCTTCGCCGCGACCAGCAGCTCCTCCGGACCGAGGTGGAGCGTCTTCATGTGGATGATCCGCTCGACCTCGGGCTCGGCGTTCAGCGCGTCCTCGATCCGCGCCAGCGCCTCCGGCGAGGCCGCCTCCCCGAGCAGCAGCGACTTGGTCTCCACCGCGAGGATCAGCGCGACGACGATGAGCAGCGCACCGATCGACACGGTCCCGATGCCGTCCCAGATGCCGTCGTCGGTCAGCAGCGTCATCCCGACGCCGAACAGGGCGAGCACCAGGCCGACCAGCGCCGCGAGGTCCTCGAGCAGGACGACGGGCAGCTCGGGCGCCTTCGCGTGCCGGACGAACGCGACCCACGACGCGTCGCCGCGGGTGTGGTTGGACTCGGCGATCGCGGTGCGGAACGAGAAGCCCTCCATGCCGATCGCGACGACCAGTACAGCTACCGGCACCCACTGCCAGGAGTCGATCGGGTGCGGGTCCTGGATCTTGTGGATGCCCTCGTAGAGCGCGAACGCGCCACCGACGGTGAACAGCACGATCGAGACCAGGAACGCGTAGACGTACCGCTCGCGGCCGAAGCCGAACGGGTGCTCGGGCGTCGCTTCGCGCTTCGCCCGCTTGCCGCCGAACAGCAGCAGCGCCTGGTTGCCGGAGTCGGCGAGGGAGTGGATCGACTCGGCCAGCATCGACGAGGACTTCGTCAGCAGGAACGCGACGAACTTGGTCGTCGCGATGCCGAGGTTGGCGAGCAACGCCGCCACGATCGCCTTGGTGCCGCCGCCCGCACTCATGAGTCCGCCTCCGCCAGCCGGGCCTTCAACGACTCGATCGCGGCGACCGGGGTCGGGTCGACCCCGCCCAGCAGCGCGAGGTACACCGACGCGAAGTCCACCAGCGCGATCAGGCCGGCCAGGCGCGAGACCGGGTCCGGCCCGCTGCCCCGCAGCAGGACCGCGGGGACGCCCGCCTCGGCGGCCGCGATCTGCGACTGCTCGACGCGGGCCACCGACGCCGGGGGCTCGTCGTCGTCGGCCAGCACGACCAGCCGGAGACCGTCGGCGCGGGCGGTCGGGCCGTCGAACGAGACGATCTGGTTGTGGTGGGCCTCGGAGAGGACGCCCGGCATCGAGGGCTGTTTCGCGTTCTCGGCGATCTGGCAGGCGAACCGGTTCGCCACCGTCGCGCCGACGCCGGGCGGCCCCCACAGCACCGGCAGCCCGCCGGCCAGGTGCAGGGCGAGCTCCTTGGCCCGGTTCGAGCTCGTCTCGATCGCGGGTCCGTTGACCGCGGCGACGGCGTCGAGGACGGTCGCGGCGGCGGCAAGGTCGGCCCGGGCGCCGGGCGTGACCCCGACCGCCTCGCCGACCAGCAGCAGCGGCGTCGCGAGCGACCACAGGGAGGCGCGCGGCTGGCGGCCGCCGGCGTCCACGGCGAGGTGCGGGGCGCCGGCGCCGGCGATCTCCAGCGGCGAGTCGGGCGCGCCGATCGTCACCAGCCGCGTCTTGCGTTCGACGGCCGCGGCGACGGCGGCGAGGGTCTCCTCGGTGGTGCCCGAGCAGGACAGGCCGACGACGAGGTCCTCCGGTCCGACCCAGGCCGGCAGGCCGGGCCCCCGGTGCACGACGAGCGGGATCGGGCACGCGGACCCGGCGGCCGCGACGAGCACGTCACCGGAGGCGGCCGAGCCGCCCATCCCCGCGACCACGAGGGCCCGCGGGCGCGGACCGAGGTCGAGGTCCCCGACCATGGCGAGGCCGTCGCGGATCTGCGCGCCCGCCGACGCGACCGCGCCGAGCATGTCCTGCGGGTCGCCGGCCCGCAGCCGGGCGACGTCGTCGAGGAGAGTGGGGTCCGGCGTCAACGCCGGCAAGGAATCTGAGGCCACGTCAGGAGTTGCCCGGCCGGCGCGCCTCATCGACGAGCAGCACGGGGATGCCGTCCCGGATCGGGTAGGCGAGCCCGCACCCGGCGTCGGTGCAGACGAGTTCGGCCGCGGCCTCGTCGAGGCGCAGTGAGTGCCGGCTCGCCGGGCAGGCCAGCAGCTCGAGCAGAGCCGGGTCCAGGGTGTTCGTCATCAGGTCTCCTCCGCGCGCGAAGGCGCGATCACGGCCAGGACCTCGTCCCGGACCTGAGCCATCCGGTCGGGATCGGCGGCCTCGACGTTCAGGCGCAGCAGCGGCTCGGTGTTCGACGGGCGCACGTTGAACCACGCGCCGTCGCCGAGGTCGACGGTCAGTCCGTCGAGCTCGTCGAGCGCGACGCCGTCGCGGTCCTCCCACTCCTTGCGGATCGTCGCGAGAGCGTGGGCGGTGTCCCGGACGCGGGTGTTCAGCTCCCCCGAGGCGGCGTACCGCGCGTAGGAGCCGACCAGCGTCGAGAGCGTGGTGCCGGCCGGGGCGGCAGCCAGCGCGGCGAGGACGTGCAGGGCGGCGAGCATCCCGGAGTCGGCGAACCAGAACTCGCGGAAGTAGTAGTGCCCCGAGTGCTCCCCGCCGAAGATCGCCCCCTGCTCGGCCATCACGGCCTTGATGAACGAGTGCCCCACCTGGGTGCGGACCGTCGTCCCGCCACGACCGGCGACGAGCTCGGGCAGCGCCTTCGAGGTGATCAGGTTGTGCACGATCGTCGCGCCCGGTTCGCGGGTGAGCTCGCGGTCGGCGATCAGCGCGCAGATCGTCGACGGCGAGACCGGCTCGCCGCGCTCGTCGACGAGGAAGCAGCGGTCGGCGTCCCCGTCGAAGGCGAGGCCGAGGTCGGCGCCGTGGCTGACGACCGCGGCGGACAGGTCGCGCAGGTTCGCCGGCTCGATCGGGTTCGGCTCGTGGTTGGGGAACGTCCCGTCGAGCTCGAAGTAGAGCGGGACGATCGCGATCGGCAGCCCGGCGAAGACCGTCGGCACGACGTGCCCGGCCATCCCGTTGCCGGCGTCGACCACCACGCGCAGGGGCCGGGCCCCCGACAGGTCGACGAGCGTCCGCAGGTGCGCCGCGTAGTCCGGCAGGACGTCGCGGGTCTCGATCGCGCCGGCTGCGCCCGTCGCCGCGGGCAGCCCGTCCTCGGCGAAGCGACGGACGTCGGCGAGACCGGTGTCCCGGCCGACCGGCCGCGCTCCGCTGCGGCAGAGCTTGATGCCGTTGTACCCGGCCGGGTTGTGCGAGGCGGTGAACATCGCGCCCGGGCAGGAGAAGTGCCCGCTGGCGTAGTAGACGGCGTCGGTGCAGGCGAGCCCGATGTCGATCACGTCCCGGCCGCGGGAGGCGACCCCGGCGGCGAACGCGGCGGAGAGCTCCGGCGAGGTCTCCCGCATGTCCCGGCCGATCACGATCGGCCCGCCGTCCATGGCGGTGACCTCGGCGAACGCGGCCCCGAGCGCGGTCGCGACCTCGGCGTCCCACTGCTCGGGGACCAGCCCGCGGATGTCGTAGGCCTTGACGATGGCGGAGAGATCGCGGACCGGCACGCGCCGACCTTACCGACGCCCCGCCCGGGATCCGCGGCGGATCGGTTGTGAGCTCAGTCGACTGCTCAGTCCTCGACGGAGCGGAGCACCCGCAGATGCCCGCGGCGGTTGACCTCGACCATCGAGTCCTCGGCGGCCGGGGTGGGGCGGCCGGCCTCGCGAACGAGGTTCGCGAGGGCTTCGAGGTCGTCGGGGCTGGGGCCGGTGTCGACCTGGTCCGGAGCGAGGCGGACGACCTCCCAGCCGCGCGGCGCGGTGAGGCGTTCCGCGTGCTCGGCGCACAGGTCGTAGCAGTGGGGCTCGGCGTAGGTGGCCAGCGGACCGAGCACCGCCGTCGAGTCGGCGTACACGTAGGTCAGCGTCGCCGTCGCAGGCCGGGTGCACGCATTGCGGGAGCAGCGACGACCTTTCACGAGGCGACGGTAGCGCGCGCAGTTCCGTGCGCCCGGCATTGCCCCGTCACGCGCCCTTGTGTCGCCCGCCCGGCCTACGCTTCGGGCATGCGCAAGCGCCTGCTCCGCCGCTCGGGCGAGTCCCGCCCGGCCGACTCCCCCGGGCCGGACGCCGGCACGGCACCGGACGGCGCGACCCCGGACGCGAGCGCGGCGCCCGCGGTCCGGCGCACCCGCCGGGACCGGCGCGGCCGGGGCCTGCGCGGCGGGGCCTGCGCGGCCCGCTGGCGCCGCCGGACAGCCCGCTGTCGATCACCCGGGCGGAGGCGTTCAACATCCTGGTCGAGGACGCCGTCGACCGGCTCGAGGCCCGCTGGCGCAAGGAGCTCGCGGGCGTCGACTTCGCCGTGGCCCCGGTCCCGGGGCCGGAGGCGATCAGTGGCGTCGGGGTCTCCCCCGGCGGCGTCCCGCTCTCCCGGCTCTACCCGGGCGGCGCCGGCCGCCGCGCGCACATCGTCCTCTACCGGCGGCCGATCGAGGCCCGGGCCAAGGGCCGCGCGGACCTCGCGATCCTCGTCCAGGACCTCGTCACCGAGCAGGTCGCCGACCTGCTCGGCCTCACCCCGGAGCAGATCGACCCGGACTACGGCCTCGACTGACCCCGTCCGTCCGTCTCGTCAACAAAGGGTGACACCCCTTACTGCGCAGTAAGGGGTGTCCACCCTTTTTTCACGGCAGGAGGGCCGTCAGGTCGGGTTCGATGCCCGGGATCGAGACGGTGTAGCGGCCGGGGAGGACGGCGGTGACGGTGAAGTCGGCGCCGCTGCCCCGCAGGACGCGGGCCGCGTGGACGGGGCCCGAGCCCGCGGCCGGGGCGAGCAGGATCGAGTAGGCGCCGGCCTTGCCCTTGGGCGTCGGGTCGACGAGGACGGTGCGGCCGGCGGGGACCCGGATCGTCGTCGTGGTCGCCGCGCCGCTCGCGGGCCGGACGGTCATCACGACCTCGGCGTCCGCGCGGGGGGCGACGAGGATCAGCCGCGTGCTCGTCCCGGACGGACCGGACCCGGCGGGGATCGCGGCCGGGGAGGTCAGCGCCGGCGCGGCCGTGCCGAAGGCGATGTCGGCCGCGCCGCCCTTGGCCGAGCGCGTCTGCCGGACCGCGGCGACCACCGGCCGGTCCGAGGTGACGACGAGCGCCGACGCGGCGGTCTCCGCGACCTGCGCGAGGTCGAACTCGGCGACCCGGCCGGCCTTGACCTCGACCTTGTCGAGCCCGGCGGGGACGAAGGAGTTGTCCGGGGTCAGGGCGCGCACGGTGACGATCGCGTCGTTCTCCCCCGGCACGAGCAGCTGCAGGCTGCGGCCGAGCTTGCCGTCGGGCAGGCCCGGGATCACGACGCTGCGGGACGGGCTCGACGCGGGCGCGATCCAGTCGATGCCCCGCGGCTGCACGCCACGTTCGTCGGCGTCGTGGACGACGGCGGAGACGCGGCCGCTACTGGCGCGCACCTCGATGCCGAGGCGGGCGTGGCCGGCGGTCATGCCCTCGAGCGGGATCGAGACGACGCCGAGGGCCGGGACGTCGATGCCGGTCGAGTTCGGCGGCGCCTCGACCGCGCCGGTCTCGTTCCAGAACCGGAGGTCGACGACGGCCGGCACACCCTCGGGGTTGGTCAGGACGAGTCGGTCCCGACGGCCGGCGGCGGTGGCGGCACCGACGAACCAGGACGTCGGCTGCGCGGTGGTGCACGCGACCGCCTCCAGGCCGCGGGCGGCGCCGGAGCGCCCGCTCGTGACGAGTTCCGCGGCCAACCCGGGGGCGAGCACGCCGGTGCCCCGGGCGAGCAGCGGGGTGCTCAGCTTGCTGACGTCCACCGCGGCACGGCCGGGCGAGGAGATCCGGGCGCGCGGGGAGCCGGAACGGCCCAGGTCCGCGAGCGTCGCGGCCCCGGCGCGAGGAGCCGGGGACGGCGAGGCGGCGTCGGCCGCCTGCGCGGCCGCGATGTCCGCCGCGGACTCCGGCGCGTAGAGGGTCACGGAGCTGCGGGCCGAGGACCCGGTCACGACCGGCGCCGGACAGGCGAGTTCGGCACTGCGGACCTCGTCGACGATCGGCGCGATCGACCCGGCCCCGCTGCCGCCGACGACCTGCACGACGAGGGCGAGGACGGCGAGACCGCCGGCCACGGCGAGCGACGCCCGTGGCCCGACGGGACGGACGCGGGCGGAGGCCCGGCGACGCGACTCGCTCACGTCGCACCTCCCACGCGTTCGGCCGCGGCGTGCCGACGGGCGGTCGGGAGCGGGACGTCCTCCTCGTCCTCCCGCACCCGGGTCCCACCCGGGAGCGCGAGGACGACCATGACGAGGAACAGCGTCGCCTGGGAGAACAGCCAGACCCCGCGCAACGGCGAGTTCCACTCCAGGACGAGCCGGCCGCCCTCGGGCGGGACCGTGAAGGCCTGCGCCCACCCGTTCTGGGTCTGGGACTTCAGCGCCGTGCCGTTGACCGCGGCCTTCCAGTGCGAGCTCGACGGCTCGGCGAGCGCGAGCACCCCGCCGCCCGGCGGGAGCTCGGCGTCCACCCCGACGCGGGTGGAGGGCACGGGCACCCCCGGGCCCCCGTCGGCCGGGTAGAACATCACCCGCGCGACCGGGACCTGGAGGCGCCAGAGACCGTCGCCGCCCTGCGTGCTGACCTGCTCGAGGCCGGGCACAGCGTCGAGGCGCCGCGCGAGGTCGGCCGGGACCGGCGCCTTCACGAGCACGTAGCGGATCGCGAAGCTGCCGAGCCGGCTGACGACCTCGTCACCACGACCGGAGACGAGGTCCCCGACGAGCTGGGCGACGCGGCGCTCGGCCGCGGACGGCGGGGACACGTCGGCCGCGCCGAGGCGCGGACCGGAGTCGCGGACGATCGCGTAGGACAGGGAGCCCTCCGCACGGTGCACCCGCAGGGCGAGGGTGCGGGGGCGGTCGCTGGTCTCCGCCTCGGCGGCGACGAACGCGGGGACGAGCACCGGGGAGCCCCGGCCGATCGGGTCGTCCGCCCCCCGGGCGATCCAGGTCAGCCCGCCGACCGCCGGGGCCCCGACGGCGACGAGCGCGACGAAGCCGGCCAGGGGCTGCGCCAGCCCGAACTCGCGCGCAGCGAGGCGCTCGGCAAGCCCGTGCGCGCCGACGACGGCCGTGATCAGCAGACCGAGGGCGGCCAGCGCGAGGGCCAGGCCCGGCCAGGCCGAGATCTCCGTCCCGCCGGCGGGCGAACTGATCTCCAAGCGGGAGACGACGAGCGCGACGACGTAGCCCAGGCACGCGGCGGCGACGCCGAGCGTCGCGACGATCCGGCGGGTCGAGACCGCGAGCCCGACGAGCCCGGCCACCAGGACGCCGAGGCCGACCCAGTCCGGCAGCGGGTTCGGGCCGCCGGCGTCGAAGAGCAGCAGGCGCCAGGTGTCCTGGGCCTCGCCGGCCAGGTCCGGACCGGGCGCGCCCGGCTCACCGAGGAACCGCGACGGGTGCCGCAGCAGCTGCGCCGACCACGGCAGCAACGCGACCGGCGGAAGCGCGACGACGATGGCGAGGCGGGTGAGCAGGTCGCGGTCCCAGGTCGCGGCCAGCCCGCGGGCGGCACCGGCGACGGCGCCGGCGGCGAGCAGCGCGAGGACCCAGGCGAGCGGGACGAACGCCATCATCACCGTCAGCGTCAGTGCCGCGACCCACGTCGCCCGGACGGTGCCGGCCCGCCCGGGAATGCCGACGGTGCGGACGAACGCGAGGGCGAAGGCCGGCAGCAGCACCACCGCGACGGCGGTGCCGAGCCGGCCGGCCGCGACGGCGCCGGAGAGGACGGGCAGCGTCGCGTACGCGGCGGCGCCCCAGACCCGCAGGGCACGGGAGGTGGGCAGCGCACCCGCGGTCAGGTAGGCGACCGCGCCGGCCATCGGCACGCTGCCGACGAGCAGGACCGTCACCGCGAGGTCGGCGTGCCCGCCGAGCAGCGTCCCGACGAACGCGACCGCCGCCAGGTAGGGCGGCGACGCCTCGGAGCTGCCGACCGAGTCCGGGTGCCAGGACCCGGTGTAGGCCGACCACAGGTCGGAGGCCCCGCCGGGGGCCGGGAGCAGGGCGCCGCCGAAGATCCGGCCGCCGGCGAGCAGTTCGCGCCCGGCGAGCAGGGTGAGCGCGAGCAGGCCGAACACGAGCAGCCAACCGGGGCTGCGCATCACCCGCCGCAGCAGGACGCCGCCGGCGCCGAGGTCGAGGTTCTCCATGTCGTCGGCGCCCGGTCCGGACTCGACGACGCGGTGCCGGCCGATCGCGACGCCCTCGGTGCGGCGGCCGCCGACGAAACTGGTGAGCGCGTCGCGCGCGAGCGCGAACTGATGACCGAAGCGGGGGAACAACCGGCGCAGCGACCCGGGGGCGACGCGGTGGTCGGCGCGGCGCTCGCGGCGCATCTCGAGGATCGCGCGCGGCTGCAGCAGCACGCTGCCGATCGCGAGCACCTCGTCGGCCGCCTGCTGCGGGATCTTGGCGACCAGATAGCCGATCGCGCGCAGCAGACCACCGAGGAACAGCCGCGGGATCGCGAACAGGAACCGCCGGGTCGGCAGGTTCGCGAGCAGGACGCGCATCGCGCCGGCGCGGTCGAGCAGGTGCACCCGGCCGGACCCGATGGCGACCTCGCGCCGGGACTGCGCGGACGCCTCCGCGTGGTAGACGACCGCTTCGGGGACGACCGCGACCCGGTACCCGGCGAGCCAGGTCCGCCAGCAGAAGTCGACGTCGTCGCGCATCAGCGGCAGGTGCTCGTCGAAGCCGCCGAGGTCGTCCCAGACGTCCCGGCGGACGAGCATGCCCGCGCTGGAGACGGCGAGCGTCTCGCGCCGGTTGTCGTGCTGGCCCTGGTCCTGCTCGCCGCGCTCGAGGTGCTCCTCGCGGCGGCCGCCGCCGTCGATGGTGACGCCGACCTCGAGCAGCATCCGGCGCCGGTACCAGCCGCGGACCTTCGTCCCCGCCACCCCGAGACCGGGGTCGGCGTCGACGGCTGCGATCAGGTGGGAGAGCGCGTCGGGCTCGGGCTCCGAGTCGTCGTGCAGGAGCCAGATCCAGCGGCGGACCTCGGGCTCACCCGGCTGGTCGGCCGAGGAGTCAGCCGCCGCTCGGTCCGCGGCGGCCAGCGCCGCCTTCACCGCGGCGCCGTAGCCCGTGTCCCGCGGCAGGGAGATCACCGCGGCGGCCGGGACGTACTGCGCGAGCAGTTCGGTCGTCGAGTCCGTGCTGCCGGTGTCGGCGACGATCAGCCGGTCGCCGGGCCGGGTCTGGTTGAGCAGTGCCGGCAGGACCTGCGGCAGCCAGCGTTCGCCGTCGTGGGTCACCAGGACGACAGTCACGTCGTGCCGGGCGTCGGCCGGCGGTGGCGGGTTGATCATGGCGGAACCGCCACCTTAGGGGAGGGCGGGCCCGAACCTCGGGCCCGCTCACCCGTTCCGCCGCTTTTGCGTCAGACCGCGCGCTTCTTCAGACGACGGCGCTCACGCTCGGACATGCCGCCCCAGATGCCGAAGCGCTCGTCGTGCCCCAGCGCGTACTCCAGGCAGTCGTTGCGGACCGTGCAGCCCAGGCACACCTTCTTCGCCTCCCGGGTCGATCCGCCCTTCTCCGGGAAGAAGGCCTCCGGATCCGTCTGGGCGCAGAGAGCCTGCTCCTGCCATGTCATCTCTCGCTCGACGCCCCCGAGCAAGGGGAGGAATACCTCACCCATCGCTGCCTCCTCGACCCTGGAAATCCACCCGTGTGTGGTCGTTCGCCGCTTGGCATACCCGCTGTTCTCGCGGCTATCCGCGGTGAACGACACGAGTGAAATTACACGCCTGAAAATCCGGTCCCGTCAACCCGGACGGTGATATTGACCCGTTCGGTGGGGGATGTCTCACCCGGTGGGTGATCCGGGTGTGGCCATTGGGACGATGACAGGCATGCGCATCACTGTCCTGGCCGGCGGAATCGGGGCCGCCCGCTTCCTCCGCGGACTGCTCGCCCACCTGCACGCGACCGTGCCCGGGGCCGAGGTCACGGTCGTCGGCAACACCGGCGACGACATCACCTTGTTCGGGCTCCACGTCAGCCCCGACCTCGACACCGTGATGTACACGCTCGGCGGCGGCATCCACCCTGACCAGGGCTGGGGCCGCGCGGACGAGACCCGCGCCGTCCAGGACGAGCTCGGTGCCTACGGCGAACCACCGGACTGGTTCGCGCTCGGCGACAAGGACATCGCGACCCACCTGGTCCGCACCCGGATGCTCCGCGAGGGCGCGACGCTGTCCGAGGCGACGGCCGCCCTCTGCGCCCGGTGGCAGCCCGGCGTGACGCTGCTGCCGATGACCGACGACCCCGTCACGACGCGAGTCGACATCGAGGACCCGAACGGAGTACTGCGCACCGTCCACTTCCAGGAGTACTGGGTCCGGCTGCACGCCGAGCCGGCGGCGCTGAAGATCCGCTTCGAAGGCGCCGAGGAGTCGCGCCCCGCGCCCGGCGTCCTGACCGCGATCGCCGAGGCCGACGTGATCGTGTTCCCGCCGTCGAACCCGGTGGTCAGCGTCGGGGCGATCCTCGCCGTGCCCGGCATCCGGTCCGCGGTGGCGGCGGCGACGGCCCCGGTCGTCGGGGTCTCCCCCATCATCGGCGGCGCCCCGGTGCGCGGCATGGCCGACAAGGTCCTCGCCGCGATCGGGGTCGAGACCTCCGCGGCGGCCGTCGCCCTCCACTACGGCCCGGACCTGCTCGACGGCTGGCTGGTCGACACGGCGGACGCCGCCGCGGCCGAGACCGTGGCCGCCGCCGGGATCGCCTCCCGCGCCGTCCCGCTGCGGATGACCGACGTCGACGCGACCGCCGCCATGGCCGCGGCCGCCCTCGAGCTCGTGCGGCGACCCGAGCAGTGACCCGAGCAGTGACCCGAGCAGTGACCGAGCTCCAGATCCGGCCGGTCCTCGGGATCGGCGAGGTGCGGCCGGGCGACGACCTGGCCGCGCTCGCCGCCGCGCACGCCGACCTGCAGGACGGCGACGTGCTCGTCGTCTCCAGCAAGGTCGTGAGCAAGGCCGAGGGCCGGATCCTCCGCGCCCCCGACCGGGAGGCGGCGATCGACGCCGAGGCGGTGCGGGTCGTCGCCTACCGCCGCGGGACGCGCATCGTGCAGACCCGGCACGGGCTGGTCCTCGCCGCGGCCGGGGTCGACGCCTCCAACACCGAGCCCGGCACCGTGCTGCTGCTGCCCGAGGATCCCGACGCCTCCGCCCGCGCCCTGCGCGCCGGGCTCCGGGAGCGCGGGTCGGACGTCGCGGTCGTGATCACCGACTCGCTCGGCCGGCCCTGGCGGCAGGGCGTCGTCGACGTCGCGATCGGCGTCGCCGGCCTCGCCCCGGCCGAGGACCTCCGCGGCGGCACGGACAGCTACGGCAACCTGCTCGAGGTGACGGTCGTCGCGACCGCGGACGAGGTCGCCGCCGCGGCCGAGCTGGTGAAGACCAAGCTCGGCGGGATCCCGATGGCGGTCGTCCGGGGCCTCACACACCTGACGACCCGTGAGGACGGCCCTGGCGCCCGCGCGCTGATCCGCCCGGCGGAGGACGACATGTTCTCCCTCGGTACCGCCGAGGCCCGGCGGACGGCCGTCACCAACCGGCGGACGGTGCGTCACTTCACCGACGATCCCGTCGATCCGGGCGCGGTTGACCGCGCCCTCGCCACCGCCCTGACCGCGCCGGCGCCGCACCACACGACCCCGTTCCGGTTCGTGCGGCTGACCTCGGCGGAGTCCCGGACGCGGCTGCTCGACGCGATGCACGAGGCCTGGGTCGCGGACCTGCGCGCCGACGGCATGACGGAGCATCAGATCGAGGTCCGCACCCGGCGGGGCGAGGTGCTTCGGCGCGCGCCGCTGATCGTCGTCCCCTGCGTCGTCCGGGACGGCGCGCACGCCTACCCCGACGCCGCCCGCTCCGCCGCCGAGCGGGACATGTTCACCGTCGCCGGCGGCGCCGCGGTCCAGAGCCTGCTGATCGCCCTCGCCGCGGAGGGCCTGGGCTCGGCCTGGGTCTCGTCCACCCTGTTCTGCCCCGAGGTCACCCGCACCGCCCTCGACCTCCCCGCCGACTGGGACCCCCTCGGCGCCGTCGCGATCGGCGTCCCCGCCGCTCCCCCGACCCCCCGTCCCGACCTCTCCCCCGACGCCCGGGCCCAGTTCCTCCGCGACCTCTGAGCCTCGCCCAACCTGCGGGATGACGTCCCGGGCGTGGCCCCTGTCGGCCCGGCGCAGGGCTGACAGGCCACCCGTACGGGACGTCATCCCGCAGGAGGGGCGCGTCGTCAGTGGTGGCGGTGGTCCTGGATGGTGAGGCGGGGGCCGTAGCGGGGGTTCGGGAGGCCGGAGAGCTCGATCAGCCGGGTGACGCGGTAGCGGTGGCCGGCGTAGGGCTCGAGGAGCTCGAGCATCCCGGCGTCGTCGACGCGGCGGCCGGTGAGGGCGACGCCGACGATGTGGGGCAGGTGGAAGTCGCCGATCGTGACGGCGTCGGGGTCGCCGTGGGAGCGCTGGCGGCACTCGGCGGAGGTCCAGACACCGATGCCGGGGAGAGCCCGCAGGCGCTGGTCGGCGACGGCGGAGCCGAGGGTGAGGGTCTCCTCCAGCCGCCCCGCGTACCGGCAGGCGGCGAGAACGGCCTTCGAGCGGGCGGGCTCGACGCCCGCGCGGTGCCACTCCCAGGAAGGGATGCGGGCCCAGGTCGCGGCGTCGGGCGGCACCGTCATCCCGGCCGGGGCCGGCCCGGGCGCCGGGTCACCGAAGCGCCGCACCAGCTCGCGCCAGGACGCGCGGGCCTGCCGACCGGTCACCTTCTGCTCGAGGATGCAGGGCACGAGGACCTCGACCACCAGGTCCGAGCGGGTGATCCGCCAGCCCGGGTTGCGGGCCGCGGCGTCCCGCAGGACGGGATGGACCGGGACGAAACCCGCGGCGTCGTCGTCCTCGCCGCACATCCGCGGGATGCGGTCGAGCAGCCACTCGGCCCCGGGCCCCCACGCCGAACCGACGACGGTCGACGTGCCCCGGCGCAGGGCGAGCCGGATCGTGCCCGGCCCCTCCGGGGTGCGGACGGCCCGCCAGATCGCGTTGTCGGCGTCCACCCGGTAGGCCGGGTCACCGGCGCCGCGCCGGAGCGGCCCGAGGGTGCGGTGCAGGTCCAGCGGACGGCTCGACCGCCACTCCCGCTCCGCGCCCGACACACGGCGAGTCTGCCCGACGTCCGGGCTTCCAAGACTCGCTCCGTAGACTCCGGCAGCGAAGTCGGCCACCCGACTGCCCTTGCCGAAGAGACGAGAAGGCTCACACACCGTGGCGAAGAAGAAGCAGACACCCCGCGCGGGAGCGGACCGCAAGGCACGGGTGGAGGAGCTCAAGCGGCAGCAGAAGGCGGCCGAACGCCGCAAGACGTTCCTCTTCGGCGGCGTCGGCATCCTGATCGCGGCCACGCTGATCGCGATCCCGGTCGTCTCGATCGTGAACAAGGACAAGGAGAAGAAGCGGGCGTTCGAGGAGCTCGGCGTCCCGACCGCGCTCGCCGCCTGCGACACGACCCAGACCGACAAGGTCGGGGCGAACGACGGCGACCACGAGAACGACCCGAGCGTCAAGATCGACTACGACACCGCGCCGCCGAGCCACGGCCGGCACTTCGCCGCCCCGGCGACGATCAACAGCCGCGGTTTCTACTCCAAGAGCGACGCCCCGCGCCTCGAGGAGCTCGTCCACAACCTCGAGCACGGCTACAACATCGTCTTCTACGACCCCGACGCCGTCACCGGCCAGCAGCTCGACGACCTCAAGACCCTCGCCGCCAAGTTCCGCGACGACAACGCGACGCGCAAGTTCATCGCGGTGCCGTGGGACGCCTCGCGCGGGAAGTTCCCGACGGGCAAGACGATCGCCATGGCCCACTGGGGCGCCCCGAAGGAGGACGGCGACTACTCGACCTCCACGGGCTACCGGCAGTACTGCGGTCAGGTCTCCGGCGGGGCGATCCGGGCCTTCGTCCAGGCGCACCCGTCCTCGGACTCGCCCGAGCCCAACACGATGTAGTTCGGGCTCCCGTCACCCATCCGGCTGACGTCTCGTCCGATATGCCCGACCCGCCGCGGTGGGGAAGGCCAAACGTGGCGTCAGACCGCTGAATCCGTCGTACGGTTGTCCCGGCGTGGCCGGGAACGGCCGTGCTCGCGGGGATGACGGGGAGGGGTCACGGTGTCGGACCGGACCACGGAGCAGGCGACGAGCTCGGGCGGCAACGTGCCCGCGGCGCGTGGGCAGTCGGCGTTCGAGGATCGCCGGCAGCGTATCGAGGCGCTCCGGGCGAAGAAGCGCCGGTCGGAGCGGATCCGCTCGACGGCGTTCATGCTCGTCATCCTGGTCGGAACCGGGGCGTTCTTCGCCAAGCCGGCCTACAAGTGGGTCGACAAGAAGTTCAACGACCCCCTCGACCGCTCGATCGCGTCCTTCGGCGTCCCCCTCGGTGACGCCGGCTGCGGGAAGATCACGCAGGACAAGGCCAGCGGCAGCCAGGACCACGTCCAGGTCGGGGTGCGCGTCGACTACGCCCACGTGCCGCCGAGCTCGGGCAAGCACTACTCCAACCCGGTCTCGTTCGCCGCGACGCCGTTCTTCACCACGAAGGACAACCCGCCGGTCGAGAACCTCGTGCACAACATGGAGCACGGCTACTCGATCCTCTGGTACGACCCGGAGATCAAGGGCGGCGACCTCGACGAGATCGAGGACCTCGCCAAGCGCCTGCGCGACGACGCGAAGTACCAACAGTTCATCGCGACGCCCTGGGACCCGACCTACGGCGACTTCCCGTCGGGCAAGTTCATCGCGCTGACGCACTGGAGCGCCCCGGACCCGAAGACCGGCCAGGGCTTCGGCCACCGCCTCTTCTGCGAGCGTCTGTCCGGCCAGGCCGTCCAGGACTTCATGGACAAGTACCCCGCCACTGATGCCCCCGAGCGCAACATCCGCTGATCTGCGGGGCCAGGCGGGCGCCTGCTCCGCGCAGACCCGTTAGATTCGTCAGGTGAGTCGAGCCGTGCCCGAGGACCCCTCGCCCGAGGAGCTCGCCGAGCTGCTCGAGATCGCCGAGGACGACGACCTCCGCGATCTCCGACCGGACCCGACCGACTCGCGCGTGGTCGCGGACGCGAAGAAGCGCCGGCGGACGGTCCTGCTCGCCCGCAAGATCGGGATCGCGCTGGTCGGCGGCATGGTCCTCGCGGCGGGCATCGTGATGATCCCGCTGCCCGGGCCCGGGTGGCTCGTCGTGGTCTTCGGGCTGTGGATCCTCAGCTTCGAGTTCCGGTGGGCCGAGCGGCTCTTCGACCAGATCCACGACAAGGTCATCGACGCCGCGCACCTCGCCGCGTCGAACAAGTGGGGTACTGCGCTCTCGGTCCTGTCGGCGTGCAGCATCATCGCCGCCGGGGTGGTCTGGTGGCTCTGGGACGACCTCCCCTACAGCAGCTGGTACTCGGGCCTGGCGCTGAGCGTCAGTGGGGTCGTCGCCCTGTTCACCATCTGGTGGGCCGCGAACGACCTGAAGAAGAAGCGCGCCCGGCTCGCTGCCGGCTCGGGCTGAGTTCCCCGGCGCCGCCGGACGACTGACGCGACGTCAGGCGCCGGGCGAGAACCGGATCGTGGCGTCCGGCAGCACCGCGGAGGCCCACAGCCGCGCGCCCGCCGCGAGTTCGTTGTCGTTGCCCACGAGCGACTGATCGCCGAGGACCGCGTCGGTGAGCGCCGACCGCTCCCCCACGCGCGCCCCGGCCCCGAGCACGCTGCTGCGCACCTCGGCGCCGGCGGCGACCCACACGTTCTCGAACAGCACCGACCCGGAGATGACGGCGCCCGCCGAGATCACGCAGCCGGGCCCGATCACCGAGCCGTCGCCGACCTGGGCGTCCTCGGCCACGAGCGCGTCGGGGGCGATCAGCGCCGGTCCGGGCGCCGCGACGGCCGGCGAGCGCAGGACACCGCGCACCAGGTCCGCCGAGCCGCGGACGAACGCGGCCGGGGTCCCGACGTCGAGCCAGTAGGCGTCCTCGCGGTAGCCCTGGACGCGGCTGCCCGCGGCGAGCAGGCCGGGGAACGTCTCGCGCTCGACCGAGACCGGACGCCCGGTCGGGATCGTCTCGAGGACGTCGCGCCGGAAGATGTAGCAGCCCGCGTTGATCTGGTCGGTGACCGGCTCCGGGGTCTTCTCCAGGAACGCGGTGACCCGGCCGTCGGCCTCCGTCGGGACACAGCCGAAGGCCCGCGGGTCCTCGACGCCGACCAGGTGCAGCGTGACCGCGGCGTCGACCTCGCGGTGCATCCGTAGCTGCGCGGTCAGGTCGTGGCCGGACAGGACGTCCCCGTTGAGGATGACCACCGGGGTGTCCGGGCCGCCGGTCAGCCGGTCGGCGACGTTGCGGATGCCGCCGCCGGTCCCGAGCGGCTCGGTCTCGGTGACGTAGTCGATCGCGAGCCCGAGCTCGCCGCCGTCGCCGTAGTGCTCGGCGAAGACCTCGGCGCGGTACGACGTGGCGAGCACGACGTGCTCGATGCCGGTCTCCGCCAGCCGCAGGAGCTGATGGGTCAGGAAGGGCACGCCCGCGCACGGCAGCATGGGCTTGGGTGTGGTCAGCGTGAGCGGCCGCAGGCGGCTGCCCTGACCGCCGACGAGGATGACCGCCTCGGCCTGCGCCGCGAGCGGGTCCGCGGCCGGATCTGCCATGTCGACCCGCTCAGCCCGCCTGCGGACGGGCGCTGCTCGGGTCGCCCGCCTCGCTCGAGGACGCGACGCCGGCGGCGCGGGCGTAGGTCTCGAGGTGGATCTGCGCCGACTTGCTCCAGCTGAACAGCTGCGAGCGGGCGGTCGCGGCCTCGGACAGCGAGCGCCGGCGGTCCTCGTCCTCCAGCAGGCGCCGCAGGTTGCGCGCGATGCAGTCGGCGTCCGGCTCGGTGTAGGCCGCGGCCTCGCCGCCGACCTCCGGCAGCGAGAGCCGGCGGGCGATGAGCACCGCGGCGCCGCAGGCCATCGCCTCGAGCGTCGGGAAGCCGAAGCCCTCGCTGCGGCTCGGGAACGCCATGACGGTGGCGCCGCCCATGAAGCCGGGCAGGTCACCGGCGCGCAGGTAGCCCGGGCGCACCAGGCGGAGCCCGGGCGGCACCTCGTTCACGGCCTCCACGACGGCGGGGTCCGGCGTCGAGGAGCCGGCGAGCACCAGCGCGGGCGGCTCGTCCATCTCGGACGCGGCGAGCACCCAGCCGCGGATGAGTTCGGGGATGTTCTTGCGGCTCGACATCTCGCCGAGCGAACCGACGTACGGCATGCCGTGCAGACCGAGGCGCTGCGCGACCCGGTCGCGCTCGGCGTCCGTCGGCGGACGGAACATGGTCGTGTCGATGCCGTGGTACGCGACGTCCACGCGCGCCGGGTCGGCGTCGAAGAGCCGGACGAGCTCGTCACGGGTCGCCCGCGAGGGAACGAGAAACCGCGTCGCCAGCTCGAGCGAGGAGCGGGTCGCGCGGCGGTAGAACTCCGCACGCTCGTCCGCGTAGTACGCCGGGTTGTGGAACACCGAGGCGTCGTGGATGGTCACGACGACAGGGACCGGGGACGCCGCCGGCATCGAGTAGAACGGGCAGTGGATGACGTCGGCGCCGATCTGCTGCGCGAGCGCGGGCAGGCCTTCCTGCTCCCAGGCCAGCCGCTCGGGGCGGTGGCTGATGTTGCTCGGGGCGGGCAGGACGGTGGCCGCCGGGGCCAGCCGGGACAGCCGGTCGGCGTCGGGACGCTGACAGGCGATGCCGAGGTCCGCGCCGGCTTCGGCCAGCGCGGGCAGCAGTCCGTCGATGTAGCGGCCCAGACCGCCACGGTCGGCGGGGACGGCGGTGGCGTCGACGAGCACGCGGGGCGCCACGGGAACTCCTTGCAGGGGGATGGATGCAGCGGGCGGGACATGAACGCCGGCGGGCCGGGTGTGTGGTGCAGGGACCCGTCCCGCCGGTCCTGGGCAAAGCCTACGCCGCCGTGCCGCACGGCGCGGCGGCACAGCGGTGAACGTGCGGCGAATAGGCTCCGGCTCCATGACCCCGGCGGACCTGCTGCGGGCGGCCGCCCGCCCCGACCCGGCGCGGCCGTTCGTGACCTTCTACGACGACGCGACCGGCGAGCGCGTCGAGCTGTCCTTCACCACCGCGGACAACTGGATCGCGAAGACGGCGAACATGATCGTCGAGGACCTCGCCGCGCGGCCGGGTGACCGGATCGCCCTGCTGCTCCCGACGCACTGGCAGACCGTGGTCTGGTACCTGGCCTGCTGGACCGCCGGTGTCGTGGTCGCCCCCGACGGCGACCCGACCGAGGCCGAGCACGTCGTCACGGACCCGGACGGGGTCGAGCGCGCCGCCGCCTGCCGGGGCGAGCGTGTGCTGGTCCCGATGCGCCCGTTCGGCGCCCCCGCGCTCGAACTGCCGGCCGGGTTCTACGACTACGCCGCCGAGGTCCCCGCCTACGGCGACCAGTTCGCCCCGTGGGCCCCGGTCTCCGGCGAGGACGCCGCGCTCGTCCGCGCCGGCGGGACGGCCACCGGTGCCGACCTCGTCGCCGTGGCCCGCGCGACCGCCACGGAGTGGGGCCTGACCGGCGCCGACCGCGTCCTCGTGACCGCCGAACTCCGGACGCCCGAGGGGCTGATGGCCGGCCTGCTCGCCCCGCTCGCGGTCGGGGCCTCGGTCGTCCTGTGCCGCAACGCCGACCCGGCCGCGCTCCCCCGCCGGATCGAGACCGAGCGGGTCACCCGGACGTTGCCGCCGGACTGACGCCCTCGTCGGTGGGCTCGCTGTCCCCCGCCTCGTCGGGCTCGTGTCCCCCGGCGGGGTTCGCACCGTCCGCGGGCGGCACCGGCGTCGCGCCGGGGCTCGGCTCGGGCAGCGAGGGCCCGAACGGCGACTCCTCGACGAGGATGTCCCGGACCTGGCTGCGGATCGTGGGCAGCTGGGCGTACAGGAGCGCGCCGGGGCACTCGGTGCGCCCGGCGTCGCGGTGCGCCGAGACGCGGACGAAGTCCACGTGCGTCCCCGACTTGTAGCGCGAGGTGCCGCCGCCCTCGGAGATCAGCTCGACGGTCGCGAGCGGGTCGAGCACGGTGCCGTCCCCGGTGAGCCCGAACTTCCAGGCGATGATGCGCGCGACCGCGGCCAGGGTCTCGGGCGTCGGGGCCGTCCTCGTGTAGTCGCCCAGGACCGAGACACCGAAGCTGTTCTTGTTGAACCCGCCGGTGTGGGCGCCGAGCACCGCGCGGTCGATGCCGCCGGCGCGGCCCTCCCAGATCCGCCCGAACTTGTCGACGAGGAAGTTGTAGCCGACGTCGGACCAGCCGCGGCCCTTCACGTGGTACGCGAAGATCCCGCGCAGGATCTTCGGCACCTCGGCCGGGGTGTAGTCGTTGGTGCCGGCGGTGTGGTGGACGAACGCGGCCTGGATCCTGCCGGTGTAGCGCGGCTTGCCCTTGCGCAGCTTCTCGTCCGCACCCCAGTCCTTGCGGCGGTAGACCGTCGGCCAGGCGATCGTCGCGTGCGCCTGCGAGGCCACCCGCGGCACCGAGCCGACGTCGGCGTCCGCCGCGGAGCGACCGGGGTCGACGAGCACAGCACGCAGGCCGGTCAGCGCCGCCTGGTCGACGTGGTCGAGGCGGACCTGGAACGCGTCGGCGTTGCCCACCCACAGCGGCGCGGTCCCCAGCCGCCGGGCCGCGCGGTCGGTCCGGCCCGCCGGGTCGGCCGACGCGTCCGCCGCGGCGGCGTCGACGTCCCCGTCCGGCCCGTCGCCGTCGGCCTCCAGCGCGGTCCAGTCCGACCAGGTTCCGTCCGCGCGGGTGCGGACGCTGAGCTGGGGCCCGACGTCGGAGTCGTGGCCGTCCGGCGCTCCGGCGACCGACGCGCCTGGGACCGGCCGGTCCCAGGTGAGCCCGAGCAGCGCGAACGCGGGAGCCGGGATCGGCGCCAACGTGGTGGCACCGGCGGACAGTCCGGCCGGCAGGACGAGGGGCACCTCGGAGATCCGGGGCTCGACGACGTGCGCGGACACCCGGCCCGGGAGCTCCACGACGGGAGCGGCGACGGACGCCGTCGACGCTGCGAGCGTGAGGACGAGCAGGGTGGGCGCCAGGCGCATAATGCGCAACTCCTGTGACGAAAGTGTTCTTTGTTTCTGCTGTTACGGATGGGATCAAATCCCACCGCAACTCCCGTCACAATGGGCGAGCGCGAATTACAAACCTGGAATTAGGACGGCGCTCGCACGGCGCTGACCTGCGGTTTCGCGGTTCGGGAGCGAAGATTTCGCGCTGACCAGCAGAAATACTTCGGTGTCATTCCGACCTCGGCGAGAAATGCGCCGGCGGTCACCTCAGGAGTCGGTGCGCGAATTCTCCGCCCGACCGGGTTCACCGGCGGGCCGCTCCTCGACCGGGACCTCGAGGGTCAGCTGACCCTCGATCTGGGCGACGGTCTCGGCCGACGCGGCGCCACTCCCCTGCGCCGGCACGGCCTTCGGCGCCGCCGGGGCCGGCGAGGCGGCAGCAGGCGAGGCGGCAGCAGGCGAGGCGGCAGCAGGCGTCGCGACAGCGGGCCCGGCAGCAGGCCCAGCAGCAGGCCCGGCGGCCGGCTTCACCGCGGTACCCCCGCCGTCCTGGGCGTCGAGCTTGGCGCGCCGGGCGTCGCGGCGGGCGCGACGGGCCATCGCCTCGCGTTCGCGCTCGGCCTCCTCGTCGACCGCTTTCTCCACGTCGGAGATGTAGTGCTCGAGGACCTCGTTGACCGGGCCGTCGTGGATGAGCCGGCCGTGCTGGAGGTAGAGCCCGCGCTTGCAGAAGCGCTCGATCTGGGACTCCGAGTGGGAGACCAGAACGATCGTCTTGCCGGAGTTGCGGAGCTCCTCCATGCGGTTGAAGCACTTCTGCCGGAAGGCACGGTCGCCGACGGAGAGGACCTCGTCGACGAGGACGATCGGCCGGTCGATGCTGGTGATGACCGAGAACCCGACCTTGGCCTTCATCCCGCTGGAGAGGTGCCGCAGCGGGGTGTCGAGCCGGTGCCCGATCTCGGCCCACTCGACGATCTCGTCGAAACGCGCCGCGATCTGGCGCTTGGTCAATCCCTTCAACCCGGCGGCGAGCCAGATGTTGTCGCGCACGGTCAGGTCGCCGACGAACCCGCCGGTCACCTCGATCATGGGCGCGACCGGGCCGCGGACCTTGACCGCACCCTCGTCCGGGATCATCACGCCGGCGATCAGCTTGAGCAGGGTCGACTTGCCGTGGCCGTTGCGGCCGACCAGGCCGACCGCCTCGCCGTCCGCGACGGTGAACGAGACGTCCCGCAGCGCCCAGAACTCGTCCGGGCCCCGCTCGCGCCGCATCCGCCGGCCGTCGGGCGTGAAGCTCTCCCGCACGCGGGTGCGGAACGGCTTCTGCCGGTTGGTGCGGAACTTGATCCCGACGTCCCGGACCTCGATCAGCGGCGCCGGCTTCCGCTTGCGCGCGGCCATCAGATCTCCTTCAGCACGGCCGGCTCGAGCTTTCGGAAGATGTAGACGCCGAAGGCCAGGATCACCAGGCAGGAGATGCCGCCGCGAACGGCCACCAGGAACGGCAGCTCATCGTCCGGGAACACGCTCAGGCGGTACAGCGTGAAGATCGTGGTGAAGGGGTTCCAGCCGTAGATCTCCTTCATGATCCCGGGGATGTTCTCGTTGTCGAAGATCGCGAACGCGCCGTAGATGACCGGGCACATGTACATCAGGACGCGGTTGGTCACGCGCATCAACCGCTCGGTGTCCGGCACCAGGACGGCCACCGGGGCGAGCGTGAGCGCGATGCCGAGCAGCACGGTCCACTGCATGGCCATCGCGATCGGGAAGAACACGACCTGCCAGTGGATGTCCTGCCCGTAGGCGTAGATGAAGACGACGAGCACGGGGAGGGTGAAGACGTACTCGACGAACTTCGACCCGATCATCCGCAGGATCCACGTCTCCCGTGGGACGTCGACGGAGCGGATCAGCCGCGCCTCTCCCGCGAGGGCACGGGTCGAGCCGGAGATGCACCCGCTGGCCCACTGGAACGGCATCATCGCCAGTAACAGGTAGAGCAGGTAGGGATCGCCGGCGATGTCCTTGCTGCGGTTGAAGACGACGTCGAAGACGAACCAGTAGACGAGCCCCATCAGCAGGGGGTCGAGGACGGTCCAGACGTAGCCGAGCGCCGAGTCGGAGTAGCGGACCTTGAGGTCGCGGCCGATGAGCAGGAACAGGATTCGGCGGCGTTGCACGATCGCGCGTACGCGCCTCACGGCCCCCGCTCCCCTTCCCGCTGGCTTCCCCGGTCGGCGGGGACACAGAAACTCGCTGGTCAGGTTAGCTCGCGCCCGGACCCAATCCTGCGAAGACGTCCAGCATCAGGGTCGCATTCCGGACCCATGTGTACGAACTCACGGCGTGGTCCCGCGCCGCGGCCCCCATCCGGGCCCGACGGGCCGGGTCGTCGCGCAGCGCGGCGAGCCGGTTCGCGAGCGTCGCCGCGTCCGCCGGCGGGACGACGAAGCCGGTCTCGCCGTCGCGCACGAACTCGGCCAGCGCGCCCGTCCCGGCGGCCACGACCGGCACTCCGCACGCCTGGCCCTGCAGGGCGACCAGGGCGCGGCCGTCGCGGTCGGTACCGACGACGAGGGCGTCCAGGCGCGCCAGCGCCCCGGGCAGGCCGGCGTCGGCGGAGCCGAGCACGACGAGGTCGGCCGGGTCCGCCCCGGGCCGGTCGGTCAGCTCCTGGTGCGCCCGCTCGAGGGTCTGCCGGTCCAGACCGGCGCGCGGGGCGGGGACGGTGCCGATCAGGAAGCGCCCGTCCGGCGGACGCGGCGCCGGCACGAACCGGTCGGTGTCGACGCCGAGCGGCGTGACCGAGACCGGCGCGTCGGTGTGCCGGCCGACGGCCGCGGCCAGCAGCCGGCTGGTGGCACACACGGCGTCGGCCCGCCGCAGTGCCAGCTCGAGCGCCCGACGCCCCGCGGCGGAGGAGACACCGACGTCGGCCGTGAGGTCCGCACCCGCGAGGACGACGTAGGGGTGCCGGTCCGCGAGCGCCGCCAGCAGCCCGTAGGGGCCGCCCAGGTGGACGGCCAGCACGTCGGGCCGGGCCTGGTCGAGCAGGGCCCGCAGGCGCGTCACGGCACGGGGCGAGGGGACCTCACCGCGCAGCGTGGGCAGGTAGGCGGTCCGCACGAGCGGCGGCAGCGGCGCCGGAGCCCCGGCCGCCGGGAGGCTGATCGCGTAGACCTCGATCCCCTGCCCGGCGTAGAACTCGATCCACCGGCGGGTGTGCGGGCTCTCGACCGGCGCGAGCAGGGCCACCCGCATCCGGCGCTCGGAACGCTCGTACGGCCCGGGGCCGGCGGTGTGGGTGCGTCGACGCAACTGCTCGACGTCGGTCACCAGTCGTTCCGCGCGTTCGTCCCGCGCACGCCGCCCGCGGAGCCCGGTCATCAGAGTTCCGAGCCGGGGTCCGGTCCGGGCTCGGGCGCGAGGTCGCGCGGACTGAGCAGGTAGCCCATGCCCCAGGACATGTGCATGGTCGCGTAGACGGCGGGCAGCGCGGCGGCAGCCGACGGGGGCAGGCCGCGACTGGTGGCGGCGGAACCGGCCACGACCGCGGCGAGGTACCCGAGCGGGCCGAGCAGGCCGACCCGGTGCCCGGTCAACGCCAGCGCCGTCCCGCCCACGACGCCGAGCACCGCGACCGGGGCCGCGAGGTAACGCGCGCTGGCGGTGTCGGGGTGCCGGCGGACCACTTCCCGGCGCCACTGGCCGGTCTTGAAGAACTGCTTCGACAACGCCCGCAGGTCCGCGCGGGGGCGGTAGGTGACCTGCATCTTCGGGGTGAACCAGACGACCCCGCCGGCACGGCGGATCCGGTAGTTCAGCTCCCAGTCCTGGGCGCGGCGCATGTGCTCGTCGAACCCGCCGACACGCTCGAGCATGTCCCGCCGGAACACCCCGAGGTAGACGGTGTCCGCCGGCCCGGCCTCGCCGCCGAGGTGGAAGCGGGCGCCGCCGATGCCGAACCAGCTGCTGTAGGCGCGGGCGACGGCCTGCTCGAACGGCGTGACGCCCTGCGCGGCCATGATCCCGCCGACGTTGTCCGCGCCCGTGGTGACCAGAACCTCGACGGCGGTGCGGACGTAGTCCGGCGGCAGGATCGCGTGCCCGTCGACGCGGACGACGACCGGTGCCGCGCTGGCGCCGATCGCGGCGTTGAGCCCGGCCGGGGTCGCCCCGGTCGGGTTCCGCACGGTGCGGATCCGCGGATCGGCGGCCGCGAGTTCGGCGGCCACCTCGTCGGTGCCGTCCGTCGAGGGACCGAGCGCGAGCACGATCTCCATCTCGCCCGGGTAGTCCTGCGCGAGGATCGCCTCCACCGCCGTGCGCAGGTGCCGCCGCTCGTTCAGGACCGGCATCACGACCGCGACGGGCGGGGTGGCGCCGAGGATCCGACCGTCCTCGGCGACCCGGGGCTCAGGAATACCGGCAGGTGTCATCGAGCGCCGTCGCCTCGCCGGGGGTCGCCTTGATCGCGGCCGGCGTCGGGGTGGCCTTCTGCTTCTTCTTCTTGGGCGTCGCCGACGGCTGCGGCGCCGGGGTCGGGTCCGGCTGCTCGGCCGCGAGGAGGGCCTTCTGGACCTGCGCCCGGATGTAGCTCAGGTCCGGCGACGCGGGGTTGATCGCCGGCGGGATGAACTGGACGCTCACCATCTTCTGCTTCTTGGCGTCGTCGACGACGCCGATCAGGCGCTGCACGGCGTCGATCGACAGGTCGGTCGTGAGGACCTGGCGGGACGCCGAGGTGAGCTTGGAGTACTTCAGCAGGATCGTGCCCGGGTCCGCCGCCCGCAGGATCGCGCCCATCACGCACTTCTGGCGGGTGATGCGCGCGTAGTCGTCGGAGGTCGCGCGGGAGCGGGCGTACCAGAGGGCCTTGTAGCCGGAGAGCTTCTGCAGGCCCGGCTCGATCCAGCCGCGGATCGGCATCGTGACGCCCTGCAGGTTCTTGCCGCCCCCGATCGGCAGACGCTGCTCGACGCGGAGGGTGACGCCGCCCAGGGCGTTGACCAGGTTCTCGAACCCAGCCAGGTTCACCAGCGCGTAATAGTGGACCGGGATGCCGAGCGTCTGGGCGACGGCCTGCTGGACCGCGAGGGCGCCCGGGTCCTTGGCGCCGCGGAACAGCTCGGGGTGCTCGGCGCCGTAGGTGTAGATGCCGAAGAAGAAGTCCGGGAAGCCGTTGGGGAACTTCGCGTCCATCGGCGTGCCGGGCGGGAACTGCGCGTACTGCATGTTCCGCGGCAGCGAGAACAGCACCGTCTTGCCGTTCGAGACGTCGATGCTCGCCAGCGTGATCGAGTCGGTGCGGATGCCCTCGCGGTTGTCCCCGCCGTCGCCGCCGAGCAGCAGGATGTTGAGCCGGCCCTTGTAGAGGTCGCGGATGCCGCCGTCGGTGAACGTCCGCTCCAGGAAGTCGCGGTGCGTCTGGATCAGGTTCGCGCTGTACGCGGCGGGGGTGGCGACCAGCGCCATCAGCACCAGCGAGAGCACCGAGACCGTCAGGCGGTGCGACCGGACGAGCTCCGGCGGGCGGCCCAGGCGCCAGGCGTCCATGAACAGCGCCAGCCAGCACAGGCCGAGCACGACGATGCCGGTCTGGAGCGAGACCAGGGCCCAGGACTCGAACCCGAGTTCGAGCAGGCCCTCCTTGCCCTCGATCCAGTAGACGACCAGGGCCCCGACCATGAGCAGGCCCACGATCCGGAGCGCGGCGCGGCCCACGACCTTGTTGCCGCACATGAGCTGGGCCGAACCGGGCAGCACGAGCGTCATCGCGAGCAGCACGAGCGCCCGGCGGAAGCGGACCCGCTCCGACTTCCGGGCGACATCGGCCAGCTTTCCGCTCTGCACGACGCGCGTTCTCCTTCGTACGGGGGCAGCCGGATTCCCTGACGAGCTTCCCGACGCGATTCTCAGTATCAACACGCGGGCGGCGCGTGACGTGCATATCGTCGCGAGTCGTCCTGTGGAGATGCTTTTGAGACGATCAAGCGAGCGTCACGAGGGGTCCGAACGGAGCAATCCGGCCGGCTCCGGCGTCCTGCCACCGGCCACGCCGGTGGGGCTGGCAGCATGAGTTCCAGCATAAGGAGGGGGCGCGTGCCTCGATTGACGGTTCTCGGGACCGGTTACCTCGGTGTCACCCACGCCGCCTGCATGGCGGAGCTGGGCTTCGACGTGCTCGGCATGGACGTGGACGAGTCGAAGATCGCTCGCCTGTCCGCCGGGGAGGTGCCGTTCTACGAGCCCGACCTGGAGCCCCTGGTCGCCAAGCACCTCGACAGCGGCAAACTCCGGTTCACGACCTCCTACGAGGAGATCGCCGAGTTCGGCGACGTCCACTTCACCTGCGTCGGCACCCCGCAGAAGCGGGGGGATCTCGGCGCGGACCTCACCCAGGTGGACGCGGTGATCGCCGGCCTGGCCCCGCACCTGCGTCGCCCCTGCCTGGTCGTCGGCAAGTCCACCGTCCCGGTCGGGACCGCCGCGCGGCTCGCCGAGTACCTGCGCACCCACGCCCCGGCCGGCGACGCCGCCGAGTTGGCGTGGAACCCCGAGTTCCTGCGGGAGGGTTTCGCGGTCCTCGACACGCTCAAGCCCGACCGTCTCGTCGTCGGCGTGCGCTCGGCGGTGGCCGAGGCGACGCTGCGCGAGGTCTACGCGGACCTGATCGACGCCGGCATCCCGTTCCTCGTCACCGACTTCGCGACCGCGGAGCTGGTGAAGGTGGCCGCCAACGCCTTCCTCGCCACGAAGATCTCCTTCATCAACGCGATGGCCGAGGTCTGCGAGGCCGCCGGCGCGGACGTCACCGCCCTGGCGGACGCGATCGGCCACGACCCGCGCATCGGGCGCCGGTTCCTCAACGCCGGCCTGGGCTTCGGCGGCGGTTGCCTGCCCAAGGACATCCGGGCGTTCATGGCGCGGGCGGGTGAACTCGGCGCGGCCGAGGCCCTGACGTTCCTCCGCGAGGTCGACGCCATCAACATGCGGCGCCGGGTCCGCACCGTCGAGCTCGCCCGCGAGGCGTGCGGCGGCGCCCTGCTCGGCCGCCGGATCGGCGTCCTCGGCGCGGCGTTCAAGCCGAACTCCGACGACGTCCGGGACTCCCCCGCGCTCTCGGTCGCCGGGCAGCTCCAGCTCCAGGGCGCGCTGGTCTCGGTCTACGACCCGAAGGCGATGGACAACGCCGCCGCGCTGTTCCCGACGCTGGCCTACGCCCCCTCCGCGGTCGACGCCTGCCGGGGCGCGGACCTCGTCCTCCACGTCACCGAGTGGCCCGAGTTCCTCGCGATCGACCCCGCCGTCCTCGGCGAGGTCGTCGGCAGCCGCGTCATCCTCGACGCCCGCAACGCCCTCGACCCCGACCGCTGGCGTGAGGCGGGCTGGACCTACCGGAGCCTCGGCCGCCCCTGACCCCCAGACTCCCGAAAGTGCAGTACGGCACGCAGATTTTGCGTTCGCGGGTGCCGTCGTGCGCTTTCGGGAGGACGAAGCACACGGCGCGGCGGTCAGGGCTTGAGCGTGTCCCCGGGGTCGCCCTGCAGCTTGTCGACGCCGGGACCGCCGACGAGGGTGTCCTTGCCCTCGCCCCCGACCAGGCGGTCGTTGCCGGCCTGGCCGCGCAAGTCGTCGTCGCCGAGGTCGCCGAAGAGCTGGTCGTTGCCCGGGCCACCGCGGAGCTTGTCGTTGCCCGCGCCGCCGCAGAGGATGTCGTTCCCCGCGAGACCCCGGAGGACGTCGTCGCCGCCGAGGCCGCGGATCAAATCCTTGCCCCGGGTCCCGGTGAGGACGTCGTTGCCGGCAGTGCCGACCTTGAGCTTGTACCCCTTGGGCACGGGCGCACCGGCCTTGCAGGCGGGGTGCGTCGGGCCGGAGCCGGGGCGGCCCCAGTCCCAGGCGGTGTCCTCGCCCGGGCCGACGATCAGGGGCGCGGCCGCACCGGTACCGCTCGCGTCAGCGACGAACACGTCACCGTTGTCGCCGTTGCGGGCGGTCGTGAACGCGACGCGCGTGCCGTCCGGGGAGAAGAAGGAGTACTGGTCCTTGGCGACGTCGCCGTCGACCGTGCGCGCGTTCGAGCCGTCGGCGTTCGCGACCCGGACGGCGAGGTGGCCGGGCGGGTCGAGCGTGTAGGTGATGCGCTTTCCGTCGGGCGAGTACCGCGGGTAGAACGCGCGGCCGGCCTTCAGGTTGGTGACGTTCCGCCGGTCGCTGCCGTCCGGCTTCATCGACCAGACGTCGACCGCGTTCGGGCCCTCGGCGCTGAACAGCAGCCGGGAACCGTTCGGCGCGTAGGCCGGGTAGGCCTCGTTGGTGCCGGGTGTCCTCGTCAAGGCCCGCTGGCCGGCGCCGTCCGCCTTCATCGTCCACAGGTCGGTCGTCGAGCCGACCGTGCGCGTGTAGACGATGCGCGACCCGTCGGGTGAGAACACCGGGTGCGTCTCGACGTCGGCGGAGGTGGTGAGCCGCTTCTGGCCGGTGCCGTCGGCGTTCATCACCCAGATGTCGCTGCCGCCGTTGCGGGCGGAGGCGAAGACGATCCGATCCCCGTCGGCGGAGAAACTGGCGAACCGGTCGGCACCCTGAGCCTTCGTCAGCTGCTTGAGGTTGGAGCCGTCCGGGTTCACGACCCACAGCTCGACGTCACCGCTGCGGGCGGAGGAGAACACGATCCGACCGTCGGTGTTCGTGGCCGGGGCGGCGCTCGGACCCGACTCGGCGCTGTTCGCCGGCGCGAGCGGCACCAGTCCGGTCAGCGCGAGGGCCGCGGCCAGGACGGCACCTCCGGCCGCGATCGACGGGGTCCGCCTCCGGTACGCAGCGCTCATGGGCGGAAACCCTATGGGGGTGGGTCGGGCGAGGCCAGAAGGGCGCGAAGCAGGACCGGGCCGGCGAACGCGCCGGTCCCCGGAACCAGGCGCAGCCCGCGGACGCCGCCGTGCCGTTCGGCGTACGCGAGGGCGCGGGCGATGTCGGTGATCGCGTTGCCGGCGGGCGGGTCGAGCGTGATCTCGGACAGGCTCCCGACGGCGCGGCCGGCCGGGTCCAGGTACGGACCGCCGGAGTCGCCGGGGACGCCCGGCGTGATCGAGTAGACGACGTGCACCCGCCCGCTCGGGTGGGTGCGGACGCCGAGGGTCTGCTTCGGCTCGATCAGCCGGACGCCCTGCCGCAGCGGGGACGCGCCCCACCCGGTGAGCAGGTCGCCGGGGCGGATCCCGTCGGTGTTGAGGTCGGTCGGGCCGCCGAACAACGGCACGGTCGGGTTGACCGCACCGATCGCGGACGCCGGGACCTGGATCAGCGCGAAGTCGTTGTACCGGCAGGTGTCCGGGTCCCGCTCCCCGACCTCGGGCATCGTCCGCCAGCTGGAGTAGACCAGCCGGCCGGAGATGCCGGTCTCCCCCAGCGGGACGCGCGTCCCGAGCGGGGCCTGCCGGCCGAACTCGCACGTGGTGGTGTCGAAGGGCGCGTTCTCGTCCGGGACGCGGGAGCAGTGCCCGGACTGGCCCAGGTACACCCGGCCGCGGTCGTCGGTGAACACGAAGTTCGCGGTGCACCGCCCGCCCGCGGTCTCGGTTCGTATCCCGGGCCGGATCGGGGCGGACAGGTCCCCGAACGCCGGACGCGTGGCCGGCCCCGCGGCGGCCGGCCCCGGGAGCGTGACCGCGACGAGCACGCCCGCGACGAGGGCGCCGAGCCGACGCGGGCGGTACACGTCAGAGCTTCCGGCCGCGCACCGCCGCGCCCTTGGCCCTGGCCTCCGCGTTGAGGTCGGCCTGGAACTGGCGCATCTTCGCCTGCAGCTCCGAGTCGCCGAGGGCGAGCATCCGGACCGCGAGGAGGCCGGCGTTGCGGGCGGCGCCGACGGCGACCGTCGCGACCGGCACCCCGGCGGGCATCTGGACGATCGAGAGCAGCGAGTCGAGCCCGTCGAGGTGCTTGAGCGGGACCGGGACGCCGATGACCGGCAGCGGCGTCACGGACGCGAGCATGCCGGGCAGGTGGGCCGCTCCCCCGGCGCCGGCGATGATCACCTGCAGGCCGCGATCGGCGGCGTTCTGGCCGTAGGCCAGCATCTCCGCCGGCATCCGGTGGGCGGAGACGACATCGGCCTCGTAAGGCACGTCGAACTGGCTCAGCGCCCCGGCGGCCGCCTCCATGACGGGCCAGTCCGAGTCGCTGCCCATGACGATCCCGACGACGGGTGCCGCGTCAGCCATCGATCTCTCCTCGCAGGAACGCCGCCGCGTGCCGGGCACGCTCGAGCAGGTCGTCGGGGTCGGCGCCGGTGACGGTCACGTGGCCGACCTTGCGGCCCGGGACCACGGTCTTGCCGTAGTTGTGGATGTGCAGGCCCGGGTCGTGGGCCAGGCAGTGGAGGTAGCCGCCATAGAGGTCACCGAAGCGCTCCGGGTCGTCGGAGCCGAGGACGTTCGCCATCACCGCGGCGGGCGCGGTCATCGCGACCTCCCCGAGCGGGAGGTCGAGCACGGCCCGCAGGTGCTGCTCGAACTGGCTCGTCGTCGCGCCCTCGATCGTCCAGTGGCCGCTGTTGTGGGGGCGCATCGCGAGTTCGTTGACCAGGACGCCGGCGGGGGTGTCGAACATCTCGACGGCCAGCATCCCGACGGTCTTGAGCTCGGCGGCGATCGCCAGAGCGGCCCGCTGGGCCGCGAGGGCGTGGTCCTCGTCGATCGCCGCCGGCGCGAGCACCTCGCGGCAGATGCCGTTGCGCTGCACGGTCTCGACGACCGGGTAGACCGCGGCCTGCCCGTGCGGGCTCCGGGCGACCTGGACGGCGAGCTCGCGGGTGTAGTCGACCCGGGCCTCGGCCAGGAGCGGGCCCCGCTCGAGCCAGTCCGCCGCCTCGGCCGCCGTCGCGACCACGCGGACGCCGCGGCCGTCGTAACCGCCGCGCGGGGTCTTCACGACGACCGGCCAGCCGATGCGGTCGCCGAACTCGGCGAGCTCGCCCGCCGTGGTGACCAGGGCCCAGTCCGGGCAGGGGACGCCGATGCCGGTCAGGCGCTCCCGCATGGCGAGCTTGTCCTGCGCGTGGACGAGCGCGTCCGCGCCGGGGCGGACCGCCACCCCGTCGGCCTCCAGCGCGCGCAGGTGGTCGGTCGGGACGTGCTCGTGGTCGAAGGTGATCACGTCGCAGCCCGCCGCGAACGCCCGGAGGGTGTCGAGGTCGTCATGGTCGCCGATCACGACGTCGGCCGCGATCTGCGCGGCGCTCTCCTCCGGGGAGGCGGCCAGGACCCGCAGGCGGACGTCGAGTGCGATCGCGGCCTGGGCGGTCATCCGGGCCAGCTGCCCGCCGCCGACCATGCCGACGACCGGGCGGCTCACCCTCGACACCATTGCAATGCGGTCACGAGCACACGCTAGCCGCCCGGTGAGGGCGCTTGAGACGGAAGGTGGACGGGTAGATTGGGCTCTCGAGTCGGGCGTCCGCCCGCGCATCTGGAGGACTGACGCCCCGTGAACTCTGCTCGTGGTCTCGCGCGGTCCCTCTACGCCCGGGTCGAGCACCTGCTTCACGAGATCGCCAAGTTCGGCATCGTCGGCGCGATCGCGTTCGTCGTCGACGTCGGCACGTTCAACCTCCTGCGCAACGGCGTGATGGACGACAAGCCGCTCACGGCCAAGATCGTCTCGACCGTCCTCGCCACCACCGTCGCGTTCGCCGGTAACCGGCAGTGGACGTTCAAGCACCGCGAGCGCAGCAACCTCCACCGCGAGTACGTCCTGTTCTTCGGGCTGAACGGCGTCGCCCTGCTGATCGCCCTCGCCTGCCTCGGCGTCTCCCACTACCTGCTGAACTTCACCAGCCCGCTCGCGGACAACATCTCCGCGAACATCGTCGGCATGGCCCTCGGGACGCTGTTCCGCTTCTGGTCCTACCGGAAGTTCGTCTTCACCGCCCCGGTGACCCGCGACACCCCCGCCGACGAACCCGAGCCCCTCGCGGCCTGAGCTGAACCTGCACAAGAGATGTCATCTCCAGTGCACTCGAGCCGGGCACAAGAGATGCCATCTCCCGCGCACGTGAAGAAAGGGTGACACCCCTTACTGCGCAGTAAGGGGTGTCACCCTTTCTTGACAGGTCGGCTGGTCGGCTGGTCAGCCGGCTGCTGGTCGACGGGCCGCGGGCGTGGGCCTAGGGCTCGGCCTCGAGGATTTCGGCCGGGTCGACGGCGGCCGCGGGGGCCGGGGTCGCCAGCTCGGACTCGATCGCGGCGAAGGCCGCGGGGACCGAGGTCGTCCAGCGGAGCAGTTCCGCGGAGGCGGGGCGCATGAACCCGCGGTCGACGAGGACGCGGATCTGTTCCCGGAGCGGGTCGTAGAGCCCGTCGGGGTCGAGGACGACCACGGGCCGGTCGTGCATCCGCAGCGTGCGGGCGACCCAGATCTCCAGCAGCTCCTCGAGGGTGCCGATCCCGCCGGGGAGGACGAGGAACGCGTCCGAGCGGTCGTCCATCTCCCCCTTGCGGGTGCGCATGTCGGGGGTGACGACGAGCTCGTCGGCGTCGTGGTCGGCGACCTCCCACTCCAGCAGGGCCTGGGGAATCACGCCGGTCGTGTGGGCTCCCCCGGCGCGGGCGGCGCGGGCGAGCGCGCCCATCGCGGAGATCGAGCCGCCGCCGGAGACGAGGGCGTGCCCGCGGGCAGCGAGCACCGCGCCGACCTCACCCGCGAGGTCGACGTAGTGCGGCGCGATCGCCTCGCTGGAGGCGCAGTAGACGCAGATCCGAGCCACGGCTGACGCCGGCTCAGGGATAGGGGTGCGCCGCCCGGGCCTGGCCCGCCCGGATGTCGTCGGCGAGGGCGTCCATCGCCTCGATCTCCTGACGGCGCCGCTGCTCGTCCGCGTCCTTCATGATCTCGACGACGCGCTCGACGTCGTCGGTGACCTCGATCAGGTCCATGTCGTGGGGCGAGATCTTCCCGGCCTCCACCATGCGGACCTTGAGCCAGTCGACCAGGCCGGCCCAGTAGTCGGTGCCGACGAGCACCACCGGGAACCGGGTGACCTTGCCGGTCTGCACGAGGACGAGCGCCTCGAAGAGTTCGTCGAGCGTGCCGAAACCGCCGGGCATGAAGACGAAGCCCTGCGCGTACTTCACGAACATCGTCTTGCGGACGAAGAAGTACCGGAAGTCGAGGCCGATGTCGACGTAGGAGTTCAGCCCCTGCTCGAACGGCAGCTCGATGCCGAGGCCGACCGACGTGCCGCCGCCCTCGACGCAGCCGCGGTTCGCGCCCTCCATGACACCCGGCCCACCGCCGGTGATGACCGCGTAGCCGGCCTGCGCGAGCTCGTACCCGAGCCGGCGGGACAGCTCGTACTCCGCGTGGTCGCGGGGCGTGCGCGCGGACCCGAACACGGTGATGGCCGGGCCGATCTCGGCGAGCAGGCCGAAGCCCTCGACGAACTCGGACTGAATGCGCATCACACGCCACGGGTCGGTGTGCACCCAGTCGGTGGGACCGGAACTGTCGAGCAGGCGCTGATCCGTCGTCCCGGACTGGGTGAAACGCCGGCGCAGGACCACCGGTCCGCGGTGTCGCTCCGGCGGTCGCGATGTGTTGTTCGCCTCGCTCATGTCGCGAAGGTACCGGGCGGACGCCGCCCTTGCGGCCAGACCAGCAACCCCACAGACGGGTGTGTTGGATCACTTTTTCGGCTGTTTCTCGCCCGTTTCCCCGCAGGCCACCCCCCGACTGTGAGTTTGACTCCATTCCGGACCCTGAAAGATCGCTTAGTGTCCTGTCGTCCGGACGAGGCGCTCGACGACGAGGCCTGGCCAAGAAGTGGCCGACGATCCGGAGCCCCGGTCGCGGGACGCCCACTCCCGCCTACGCGACCGGTTGTTGCCCCCTCACACTTCTCCGGCGGGAGCGGAAGGCCAGGCCGAACGGGCCTGAGTTCCAGACCTGGTCCATGCCATGGGCGCCACAGGTCGCTGCCTTCTGCGGCGGTCCGAGGATTCGATGTCTCTGTTCACCCACGCGGCCGGGGTCACCCTGGCTGTGGCTCTCACCGCGCCTGCCGCTGCGGTCGCCCCCGGTCTGGGCGGCCTCACCGAGGCCCACGCCACCTCGACGGCTCCGACCGTCTCCACTGCCGAAAGCGCCACCGTTCCACCCACCCGGGCCAGCCGCGCTCAGCAGCGCGCCGAGTTCGGCAAACGCACCGTCAGAGTCGCCTCCCGCTACCGGGGAGTGCCCTACCGCAGCGGCGGCACCACCCCGCGCGGCTTCGACTGCTCGGGCTACACCCGCTTCGTCCTCGACAAGTTGGGACGGAACCTGCCGCGCACCTCGCAGCAGCAGTACAAGAAGGCGCAGCGCATCAAGAAGCCCAAGCGCGGCGACCTGATCTTCTTCCACTCCAGCAGCGGTCGCGTCTACCACGTCGCGATCTACGCCGGGAACAACCGCATCTGGCACGCACCGCGACCGGGCGACCACGTCAAGCGCGAGAAGATCTGGACCAAGCGCTGGACCGCGGGCCGTTACTTCTGACGGTCCACCAGATCAGCTACCCCACCACCCGAACTGACGGAACGTCAGATCACCTCAGGCTGATCGAACTCAGGCCGTGAGCCACGCGCGGAGTTTCTCCTCGCACTCGCGCACTTCCGCGACGGGAACGAACTCGTCGCGGGAGTGCGCCAGGCTCGGGTCGCCCGGACCGAAGTTCACGGCCGGGACCCCCAGCTCGGAGAAGCGGGCGACGTCCGTCCAGCCGAACTTCGGCGCCGGTGGCTTGCCGGTGACGGCGAGGAACGCCGCCGCCGCCGGACGCGACAGACCGGGCAGCGCGCCGGGAGCGAGGTCCGTGCACACGACCTCCCACCCGGCGAGGACCTCGCGCACGTGCTCGAGGGCCTCCGCGCCGGAGCGGTCGGGCGCGAAGCGGTAGTTCACCGTCACGACGCACTCGTCGGGGATGACGTTGCCCGCGATGCCGCCGCGGATGCCGACCGCGGACAGGCCCTCGCGGTACTCCAGTCCGTCGATGACCGGACGCCGCGGCGTGTACGCCGACAGCCGCGCCAGGATCTCCCCCGCGGCGTGGATCGCGTTCTCGCCCTTCCACGACCGCGCGCTGTGCGCCCGTTTGCCCTGGGTCGTCACCTCGACGCGCAACGTCCCCTGGCACCCGGCCTCGACCCCGGCGTTCGACGGCTCCATGAGCACCGCGAAGTCCGCGGCGAGCCAGTCCGGGTGGGTGCGGGCGAGGCGGCCCAGCCCGTTGAGCTCAGCGGCCACCTCCTCGTTGTCGTAGAAGACGTAGGTGACGTCCCGCGCGGGGTCGGTCAACGTCGCCGCGAGGCGCAGCCCGACCGCGAGGCCGCCCTTCATGTCGCAGGCGCCGAGGCCGTAGAGGCGCTCGCCCTCGAACCGGGCGGCGAGGTTCCCCGCCTCGGGAACCGTGTCCAGGTGCCCGGCGATCACGACCCGCTCGGCCCGGCCGGCGTTGGTGCGGGCGACGACGGCGTCCCCGTCGCGGTCCACGGTCAGGTGGCCGCAGGCCCGCAGCGCCCGTTCCACGGCGTCGGCGAGGGGACCCTCGGTCCCACTGACCGACGGGCGGTCGATGAGGTCCCCGGTCAGGGTCACCACGTCCGTGCTGAGGTCGAGGTCCGCCCCCGGGTCGCGCGCCATGCCCGCCACCGTAGCGACCGGCACCGGCGGGATGACGTCCCGCACGTGGCCGTGTCAGCCCCCGTGCGGGCCGACAGGGGCACCACCCGGGACGTCATCCCGCGGGTCACAGGTCCGCTCGGTAACGTGGACCGGTGACCGACATTCCCGCCTTCAGCACCTCTGGCGCCTGGGGCCACGGCCTCGCGACCGTCCTCGAGTCCGACGGCCGGATCCTCGACACCTGGTACCCCGCGCCCGCGCTCGGCGCCCCGGACGGCTCGGCGCCTCCGCCCGAGCTCGTCGCGCTCGCGGGCAAGGACGACCGCCGCGGCGTCCGGCTGGAGGTCGTCACGACGGTCATCGGCTCGCTCGCCGACGCTCCCGTCGACGCGTCCGACGTCTACCTGCGCCTGCACCTGCTCTCGCACCGGCTGACCCGGCCGCACACCGTCAGCCTCGAGGGGCAGTTCGGTCACCTGGCGAACGTCGTCTGGACGAACTACGGCCCCTGCGCCCCGGACGACTTCGAGACCACCCGGATGCGCCTGCGCGGCAGCGGTCCGGTCCAGGTCTTCGGGGTCGACAAGTTCCCGCGGATGACGGACTACGTCGTCCCCTCCGGCGTCCGGATCGCCGACGCCGACCGGGTCCGCCTCGGCGCGCACCTGGCGCCCGGGACGACCGTCATGCACGAGGGCTTCGTGAACTTCAACGCCGGGACGCTGGGCACCTCGATGGTCGAGGGCCGGATCTCGGCCGGTGTGGTCGTCGAGGACGGCGCGGACGTCGGCGGCGGCGCCTCGATCATGGGCACGCTCTCCGGCGGCGGGAAGACCGTCATCACCGTCGGCAAGGGCGCCCTGCTCGGGGCCAACTCCGGTCTCGGCATCCCGCTCGGCGACGGCAGCGTCGTCGAGGCCGGTTGCTACGTCACCGCCGGCACCAAGGTGGCCCTCCCGGACGGGACGGTCGTCGCCGCCCGGACGCTGGCGAACGAGCCCAACCTGCTGTTCCGGCGCAACAGCGTCACCGGCGCCGTCGAGGCGCTGGCCCGCACCGGCGAGTGGGGCGGGCTGAACGCCGCCCTGCATGCCAACGACTAGCAGGCGACGAAGCCCCGCCCGGACGCTCGTGGCGGTGACGGCGTCGCTCGTTCTGCTGGCCGCGCTCGCGCTGGTCGGGATCCGGATCGCGGCCGACCGGATCGTGCTCCAGGAGGCGTGCACGGCCACGGCCGGCGGGGCGAAGGCGCGCGTCAGCATCGAGCAGGCCGAGAACGCGGCGATCATCGCCTCGGTCGCCGCTCGGCGGGGCCTGCCGGCGCGGGCCGCGACGATCGCGCTCGCGACCGCCCTGCAGGAGTCCGGGCTCCGGAACCTCGACTACGGCGACCGCGACTCCCTCGGGCTGTTCCAGCAGCGCCCGTCCCAGGGCTGGGGCACCGAGGAGCAGGTGCAGGACCCCGTCTACGCCGCCGGGAAGTTCTACGACGCGCTCGTGAAGATCCCGGACTACAAAACGATGAACATCAACGACGCCGCGCAGAAGGTGCAGCGCAGCGGGCACCCGGAGGCCTACAACAAGCACGAGACGCGCGCCCGGGCGCTCGCCTCGACGCTGATGGGCTACTCCCCCGCCGCGTTCTCCTGCGCGATCCGGACCGGCGGCGTCGACCGCGAGGAGCCGAACGGCCGGGGCCTGACGCCGCGCGCGCAGTCCGTGCTCGACGAGGTTCAGGACGCCTTCGGCCCCCAGTCGACCGGCGGGTACGCCCCGGGCGGGGTCGACGACGGCCACATGGAGGGCTCCGCCCACTACGACGGCCGAGCGGTCGACATCTTCTACCGGCCCGTGAACGCGACCGCGCGGCGCGTCGGCTGGGCGACCGCGCAGTGGCTGGTGGCCCACGCCGACCGCCTCGACGTCGCGACCGTCATCTACGACGGCCGGATCTGGACGGCCCGCCGCTCGATCCAGGGCTGGCGGGACTACACCCCGCCCGGCGGGGACACGGCCAACGCGACGCTGATGCACCGCGACCACGTGCACGTCGACGTGCGGTGACACGCAGCCGCGGACAGGTCCCCGTGACACGCCCGTAACAGCCGCTGAGCAGCGGGTACGGGTGTGACTGGGGACATTCTTGCCAGGTTCACATGCTTGCCGTCACCATCGAGTGGATAAAGTCGAAAGTTGTTCACTGGTGCCGTTGTTGAGGAGTGACCGTGTCCAACCTTGAGGGGCCCGCGAGCCCGGGCGACGGCACGCCCTCCCCTGTCGACGGTCCCGGCGCGGCCGACGCCGGCGCCCCCGGCACCCCCGGCGGCCCCGGCAGCAACGCCGGTGGCGGTGCGGGCGGCGGTGCCGGTGACGGCGGCAACGGCGACAACGCCAACAGCAGCAACGCGCGCTGGGTCGTGGCCGCGGTCATCGCGATCGCGTGCCTCGCCGCGACGCTGTCCCTGATCGGCCGCATCGCACAGGACGACGACGAGCCCACCACCGTCGCCGGTGAGGGCAGCCCGGTCGTGAGCGTCGAGACCCCGACGCCCACCCCGACCCCGACGCCCACCGTCTCGCCCACCGTCTCGCCCAGCGCCTCCCCGAGCTCCACCGCGACGCCGAGCGCGTCCGCGAGCAGCTCCTCCGGCAGCTCCTCCGGCAGCTCGGCCGGCGGGTCCGCGAGCGAGGCCTCGGACAGCACCGCCGCCCCGACCGCCGGCGCGGTCGCGGGCAGCACCTCGGGTTCCTCCTCCGCGAGCACCGCTTCCGCGGACGAGACCACCTCCCCGTCGGCCTCCCCGACCGCCTCGGCGAGCTCCAGCAGCAGCTCCAGCTCGACCGGCGGCGCCACCAGCGTCGACGCCAGCAGCACCTCGGGCTCCAGCTCCGGCTCCAGCTCGGGTTCCGCGTCCGCGAGCACCGCCTCGGACGAGACCGCGAGCCCCAGCGCCTCGGCGACGTCCTCCCCGACCGCGGCGGCCGTCCCCTCGGACAGCACGTCCGGCTCCAGCAGCGCCTCCGGGTCGGCGAGCACGGCCTCCGACGACAGCAGCGACAGCACCGCGGCCCCGACCGCGAGCACGTCCCCGACGGCGAGCGCGTCCGGCAGCGAGAGCTCCTCGGGCAGCGCGTCCGGCAGCGCGTCCGGCAGCGCGTCCGGTAGTGCGTCGACCGACTCCGACGTCAAGCCCGGGGCGGTGCCCACCGGGGCGCCGGCGACCGGTCTCGGCGGCACGGCGGACGGCGGCAGCAACCTCCCGCTGGTCGCGGGCGGGCTGCTGGCGCTGATCACGGCGCTCGCGCTGTCCGTCGTCGTCCTCGAGCGACGCCGGGGCTGATCACGACCGGCGACACCAGCACGCCGGACGGCGCGGCGGGGGCCGACCCGGAGGGTCGGGACGAACGCGCCGACCGGGTGACACTGATCGCGCTCGCCGTCGCCGCCACGCTGGCCTGCGGCGGGCTGATGGCGATCGCGCTCGGCCACGGTCCGACGGAGGCGACCTCGTCCGCACCCCGGCCCGGGACGATTTTCGACCAGCCGGTCGACTCGATCCCGGGCCCGGACGAGCCGCTGATCGCGCCGGCCTCGTTCGCCCCGGCGGCAACCGAACTGGCGCCGCTGAGCCGGTCCGAGCCCACCCATCTGCGGATCTCGCGCGTGGGGATCGACACCGACCTGATGACCCTGGGCCTGAACCCCGACGGCTCGATCGAGGTCCCGCCGGACGACGCCGGCGCACCCGCGGGCTGGTACCGCAACCTGGCCAGCCCGGGCGAGAAGGGGCCGGCGGTGATCCTCGGCCACCTGGACTCCCCCACCGACAAGGGCGTGTTCTTCAACCTGGGGGCGCTGCGGGCGGGCGACGTCGTGGTCGTCGACCGCAAGGACGGCAGCCGCGTCACGTTCACCGTCGACATGGTCGCCGCGTTCTCCCGCGACGCCTTCCCGACCGCGGGCGTCTACGGCGCGACGGACCACCCGGGCCTGCGCCTGGTGACCTGCGGGGGGCGTTTCTCGCGGGACCGGGGCTACGAGGACAGCGTCATCGTCTTCGCGTCGCTGACCGACACGTACGTCCCGGTCCGGTCCTCCTGGTGGCGATGAGCCCGCGAAGGCCCGATTGAGGTCTATCGTCGACCGCATGGCCGATGGAGCAGGCGAGAAGGACGTTGACCCCGGTGGCGACACCGAGATGTTCCGCGCGTTCGTCGAACGTTCGGAGACCTACCAGCCCCGCGCCAACTCGATGGCGCCGATCTACGTCGCCGTCGGCGCCATCGGCGTCGCGCTGATCGCGTTCCTGCTGATCATCGCCCTGGGCTGAGGCGCTCCACGGCGGCCGCGATGCGCTCGTCGGTCGCCGTGAGAGCGACGCGGACGTGGGCGGCGCCGGCGGGGCCGTAGAAGTCGCCCGGAGCGACGAGGATGCCGCGCTCGGCGAGCCAGTCGACGGTGGTCCAGCAGTTCTCGCCGCGGGTGGACCACAGGTAGAGCCCGGCCTCGGAGTGCTCGATCGTGAACCCGGCGTCCTCCAGGGCGGCGCGCAGGGCGCTCCGGCGGGTCGCGTAGCGCTCGCGCTGCTCGGCGACGTGGGCCGGGTCGGACAGGCCGGCGACCATCGCCGCCTGGACCGGGGCGGGGACGATCATCCCGGCGTGCTTGCGCACCTCCAGCAGCGCAGCGACCAGCGCCGCGTCCCCGGCCACGAACGCGCCCCGGTAGCCGGCCAGGTTGGAGCGCTTCGACATCGAGTGGACGACCAGCAGCCCCTCGTGGGACCCGCCGCAGATGTCCGGGTGCAGGACGGAGACCGGCTCGGTGTCCCAGCCGAACTCGGCGTAGCACTCGTCGGAGGCGAGGACGACGCCCCGCTCCCGGCCCCAGGAGACGAGCTCCCGGAGCCGCTCCGGGCCCAGCACGCGGCCCGTGGGGTTCGCCGGGGAGTTGACCCAGAGCAGCCGCACCGGGCCCACGGACTCGGCCGCGGCCAGGGTCTGCGGGTCCTCGGCCGTCACCGGCGTCGCCCCGGCCAGGCGGGCGCCGACGTCGTAGGTCGGGTACGCGAGCTCGGGATGCGCGACGACGTCGCCCACGCCGAGCCCGAGCAGCGTCGGGAGCCAGGCGACCAGCTCCTTGGAGCCGATCGTCGGCAGGACGGCGGTCGGGGCGAGCCCGACCACCCCGAACCGCTCGGTGAGGAACGTCGCGATCGTCTCGCGCAGCTGCGCCGTGCCCGCGGTCAGCGGGTAGCCCGGAGCGTCAGCGGCCGCGCTCAGCGCGTCCTGGACGACCCGGGGCGCCGAGTCCACCGGCGTGCCCACGGACAGGTCGACGAGGCCGCCGGGGGCACCGGCGGCCTTCTCCTTCGCCGGCAGGAGCCGGTCCCACGGAAAGTCCGGCAGGCGGGACGCGAGGCTCATCGACAGTCCTTGGTGGCTGGCGCCACCCAAATCAGTGGTCGTGCTCCTGCGGGGGGAGGGCCGCGACCATGGGGTGGTCCTTACCGGTGTTGCCGAGCTTGGCGGCGCCACCGGGGGAACCCAGGTCGGAGAAGAACTCCGTCCCGGCCTTGTAGAAGTCCTTCCACTGGTCCGGGGTGTCGTCCTCGTAGTAGATGGCCTCCACGGGGCACACCGGCTCACAGGCACCGCAGTCCACGCACTCGTCGGGGTGGATGTACATCATCCGAGCGCCCTCGTAAATGCAGTCGACCGGGCACTCCTCGATGCAGGCCTTGTCCTTCAGGTCGACGCAGGGCTGCGCGATCACGTACGTCACGGGTGGGTCCTCCTCGAGCTTCCGCACCTAGTATCCAGCCAACGGCGCAGGGTCCAAATCAGGGGTTGACATTTGTCACCGAGCTTTGCCATCCGCTACGAGATGTCGATCACGGCCGCCGACGTCGGGTCGCGCGTCTCGGTGCGCCGCAAGCTGCCCGACGGAGGCCTCGGAGACGTCCTCGGTGACCTTGAGTCCTGGTCCGACGGGGTTCTGACTGTACGTCGCAAGGACGGGGACCTCGTCAGGGTGGCCGAGGTCGACCTCGTGGCGGGCAAGGTCGTCCCCGCGCGACGGGTGATCGCCCGCCGGCACGACCTGGTCCCCGACGCGGACGTCGAGGCCGTCGCCGCGCTCGGCTGGCAGGGCCTGGAGACCGAGCGCCTGGGCGGCTGGCTGCTGCGCGCCGCCGGTGGCTGGACGGGACGCGCGAACTCCGCGCTCCCCCTCGGCGACCCCGGGCTCGACCCCGAGGCCGCGATCGACGCCGTCGTCGCCTGGTACGCCGAGCGCGGCCTGACGCCCCAGTTCCAGGTACCGGTCCCGCTCGCGGCCGACCTCGACGACCGGCTCGCCGCCCGCGGCTGGGAGTGCCCGTACGGGGTCGGCGGCATCCACCTGATGACCGGGGACGTCGCGGCGGTCCTGGAGGCCGCCGGCCCCGACCGGGAGGACCTGCCGCCGGTGACGCTGAGCCCTGCGCCGTCGCCGGGCTGGCTGGGCGTCTACCGCTACCGGGAGGTACCCCTGCCGCCCGTCGCGATCGAGGTGCTGACCCGCGCGACCGCGCCGGTGTTCGCGGAGGTCGTGCTCGACGGCCGGACGGTCGCGACCGGGCGGGGCGCGATCGACGCCGGCTGGCTCGGCATCTTCGCGATGGAGACGACGGAGGCCGCGCGGCGACGGGGCCTGGCCCGTTCTGTGATGCTGGCCTTGATCCGGCACGCCCGCACCGCCGGCGCCCGGCACGTGTACCTGCAGGTTTCGGCCGACAACACGGCCGCGGTCGCGTTGTACCGCAGTTTGGGCCTGACGGTGCATCACCATTACCACTACCGCCGCGCACCGATGGCGCGGACCGACGACGGGGAGCAGTGTTGAAGTCGCGAGAGGAGTTCGCCGCGATCGTCGCCGACCCGGCGGGATCCCTTGCCCGCGCCTGCCTGCTGATGGCGTGTGAGGCGGATCCCGACCTCGACGTCGACGCCGCGCTCGGGCGACTCGACGCGCTCGCCGAGATCGTCGGCGCGGGCCTGCCCGGCGAGGCCCGCCCGGCGGCGCTGGGCCGGCATCTGCGCGCCACCCTCGGCGGGGACGCCGGCTTCGGGGGCTCCCAGGCCGACTACGACGACCTGCGCTCCTCGCTCCTGAACGAGGTCCTCGTGCGGCGGCGCGGCCTGCCGATCCTGCTCTCGACGGTGTGGGTCGAGGTCTCCGCGCGCCTGGACGTGCCCGCCCACGGGATCGGGCTGCCGGGGCACTTCGTCGTCGGCATCGGCGACCCGGAGCGCGCGGGCGAGCCGGCCGAGGGGCCGGACGCACCGTTCGTCCTCGTCGACCCGTTCGCGGGCGGGACGGCGTTCCCCACCGCGTCGGCCTACGCGCTCCTCGGACACGAACCGACCGCGCGGGACCTGCGCCCCTGGGACACCCCGCGCACGATGCTGCGGATCCTCGCGAACGTCTCGACCTGGGCCCGGCGCGCCGACCGGCTCCGGACCCGGCTGTGGGCGCTGGAGCTCTCGCTGCTGGTCCCGGGCTGCCCCGCCGCCGTCCGCCGCGAGCACGGCGAGGCCCTCGCCCGAGCCGGCGACTTCGCCGGGGCGGCCGATCAGCTCGAGGCGTACGCGATCCGCGTCGAGGAGGACCACCCGCTTGCCGCCAAGACGGCCCGTCAGGACGCCCGCGTCGCGCGGTCCCGGCTGAACTGAGTGCCGATGTCGAACTCGTCGAGCCCCGTGTTCAACCAGAAGAAGGTCCTGCGCGCCTGCGCGGAGGTCCTCGACCGCATCGAGGCGAACCCGGCCTACGAGCGGACGTCCGGCCTCCTCGTCGAGGTCGGCGGTGAGGTGCGCTTCGCGGTGGACCGGCGCGGGCCGGCCGTCGCCGACGTCTTCTCGGTGACGAAGGCCGTGACCGCGACCCTCGTCGGGATCGCGCAGGCGGACGGCTTCGTCCCGGACCTCGACGCGCCGGCGAAACCGAGCCCGCACACCTGGCGGCAGCTGCTGACGATGACCCGCGGCTGCGAGACCGACGGGCCGTGGGAGCTCGACGCGGTGATGGCACGGGGCGACAGCTGGCTCGAGCACTGGCTCGCGGCGCCGGCGGTCACGGACCCGGGCAAGAAGTTCCGCTACGACGACGGCGCCTACCACCTGCTCGGCGCCGCGCTGACCGAGGCGACGCGGCGCCCGCTCGCGGAGTACGCGGCCGAGCGCCTGTTCGCGCCGCTCGGGATCGAGGAGTGGGCCTGGCTGACCGACCCCGACGGGCTGCCGCTGGGGTTCGGGCACCTGCAGCTCGACCGGCCGGCGCTGGCCACGTTCGGGCGGCTGTGGCTCGACCAGGGCCGGCTCGACGGCCGGGAACTGCTTCCGCCCAGGTACGCCCGCGCGATGGCGACCGCGCACACGACCGGCGGCGCGCCGGAGTGGAAGGGCTACGGCTTCGGGCTCTGGGTCGACAAGTCGATGGGCTTCTTCGCGAGCGGCTGGGCGGGGCAGCACGTCCTCGTGCTGCCGGCGGCCGACGCGGTCGTCGTCACGACCGGATACGCCGCCTTCGACCCCGGCCCTCCCCCGACCGACGAGATGCCCGAGGGCTGGCGACCGGCGGTGAAGCTGGTCCGCGAGGTGCTCGTCCCCGTCCTGCTCGCGGGGGCGTCGTCGTGAGGATCTTCGACCCGGCAGCGGGCGAGCTGCGCGAGGTGAAGCCCGCGCCGGCCCGGATCCTCCGCATCGCGGTCGGCGACGGCGTGCGCGTCGCGATCGTGGCCGACCTGCTCCGCCGGGTCGCCGAGCGGCAGCGCTGGCTGACCGGCGTCGCGGGCTTCAGTTCACTGACGGATCGTCAGTTGCTCTACGTCAACGTGCATCCGTTCCAGGACCCGGTCTCCGAGGCCGAGCTGGTGGTGCACGAGATCGGCTCCGAGCCGCCGGTGCCGGGGCGTCCCGTCGTCGTCGGCGAGGTCGTGGCCACCGAGGACGCCGTCGACCCGCTCGCCCTGCGGCTCGCGCTCCTGCGCCTGCCCTACCGCGAGCCCGCGATCCTCGACGCCCGGGCGCTGGAGCACGCGTTCGACGACCTGAAGCGGTGGCGCGGACTGGTCGCGGAGTGGGCCGAGCACCCGAGCGCGCCCATGGCCGGGGTCGATCCGGTCGTCGAGCGGATCGAGGACGACCTCGACCTGCCCGGCGCACTGGAGGCGCTCGAGGCCCTCGCCGCCGACGCGTCGGTCTGCCCCGGCGCCCGCTTCGAGGCCTTCGCGCACCTGGACCGGTTGCTGGGCCTCGACCTGGCCTCCGAGGTCGGACGGCGGTGACCCTCCGGCTCGGGATCGCGGACCACCTCGGCTGGGCGGTCGCGGTCACGGCCGACGCCGAGCACACGGTCGTCGACCGGCGCCGGATCCCGCTCGTCGACGACGGGCTGTCCGAGGCCCCGATCCACTACGACCGCGGGGTCTCCCCGGACGCGGAGGTGGCGGCGCTGATCGACCGCGTCCGGGCCTCGATCGCCCGGTGCGCCGCCGCGGCCTTCGACGACCTTCCCGCCGGCATCGGGTCGATCTCGCTGCGGGCCTGGCCGGCGGACTTCCCGACCGACCTCGCGGTGCAACGTCAGGTCCCGTGGGAGGCGCGCGCGGACGCGGTCATGTACCGGCAGGTCCTCGCCGACGTCGCGGCCGCCCGCGGCTGGGCGGTCCACCTCTACGACGCGAGGACCGCCGAGACCGCGGCGTCCGCCCGCCTCGGCGCCCGCGCCACCGACGTCCTCACCGGCCCCCGCGCCCGCCTCGGCCCGCCCTGGACCAAGGACCACCGCGTCGCCCTCGCCGCCACCGTCCTCGCCGCCACCTGATCCCCCGCCTGTGGAAAAGAAAGGGTGACACCCCTTACTGCGCAGTAAGGGGTGTCACCCTTTTTTGACACGGGTCCGGCCGGGTCCGGCCGGGTCTGGCCAGGTTCCGCCGGGCGGGGGCGTCGGGTCAGCCGCGGAGGGCCTCGGCGAGGCGGGCGACGGCCCAGTCGATCTCGTCGCCGGTGATGACCAGCGGCGGGGCGAGGCGGATCGTCGAGCCGTGGGTGTCCTTGGCGAGGACGCCGAGGTGCATCAGCCGCTCGCAGATCTGCCGACCGGTGCCGACGGCGGGGTCGATGTCGATGCCGGCCCACAGGCCGCGGCCGCGGACGGCGGTGACGCCCATCGACGTCAACTCACCGAGGCCGTCGTGCATCCGGGCGCCGTGGACGCGGGCCCGCTCCTGGAACTCGCCGGTCGCGAGCAGCCGGACGACGGCGCGGCCGACGGCGCAGGCGAGCGGGTTGCCGCCGAACGTCGAGCCGTGCTGACCCGGCTTCAGAACACCGAGGACGTCGGCGTCCGCGGCCACCGCGGACACCGGCACGATGCCGCCGCCGAGGGCCTTGCCGAGCAGATACATGTCCGGGACGACGTTCTCGTGGTCGCAGGCGAACAGTGCACCCGTTCGGCCCAGCCCGGACTGAATCTCGTCGGCGACGAACAGGACCCCGCGCCGCGTGCAGATCTCGCGGACCGCGGTCAGGTAGCCCGCCGGCGGGACGAGGACGCCGGCCTCGCCCTGGATCGGCTCGATCAGCACCGCGACGGTGTTGTCGTCGATCGCGGACTCGATGGCCGCGGCGTCGCCGTAGGGCACGACGGTGAAGCCCGGGGTGAACGGGCCGAAGTTGTCGCGCGCGTCGGGGTCGGTCGAGAACGAGACGATCGTCGTCGTGCGGCCGTGGAAGTTGTCCGCAGCGACGATGATGTTCGCGCAGTCGCGGGCGACGCCCTTGACCTCGTAGCCCCACTTGCGGGCGACCTTGATGGCGGTCTCGACGGCCTCGGCGCCGGTGTTCATCGGCAGCACCATCTGCTTGCCGGCGAGGTCACCGAGCTCCGCGCAGAATTCGTAGAGCCCGTCGTGGTCGAACGCGCGGCTGGTCAGCGTCAGCCGGTCCAGCTGGTCACGCGCCGCGGCCAGAAGCTCGGGGTGGCCGTGACCGAAGTTCAGCGCCGAGTACGCCGCGAGGCAGTCCAGGTAGCGCTTGCCGTCGACGTCGGTCACCCAGGAACCGGCCGCCTCGTGCACCACGACCGGGAGCGGGTGGTAGTTGTGCGCGCAGCGGTCGCGCAGGTCGGCACGGTCCGCGGCAGCGGTGCGCGCAGCGGGGACGGTCATCGGGCACCTCCGAGCGCGCGGGGCGAGGTCATGAACGCAGTTCCAGGGTGCAGCACTTGGGACCTCCGCCGGACTTCTTGAACTCGGACAGCTCGACGGGCACGGGATCGTAGCCCCGCTCGCGCAGCGCCGCGGCGAAGCGAACGCTCTCGACGGGAACGACGACGTGCTTGCCGTCGGAGACCGAGTTCATCGCGAACGTCGCGGCCTCGTCGGCGTCGACGGTGATCGCGTCCGGGAACATCCGGCGCAGGACTGCGTTGCTGCCCGGCGAGAACGCGCCCGGGTAGTACGCGATGTCGTGGTCGCCGAGGACGGCGATGGCGGTGTCGAGGTGGTAGTAGCTCGGGTCCACCAGCTGCAGCGAGATCACCGGCTTGCCGAAGAACTCCTGCGCCTCGCCGTGCGCCATGCGCGAGGTCCGGAACCCGGTGCCGGCGAGGAGAACGGTGTCGAGGTCGAGGAAGTCGCCCTCCCCCTCGTTGACGGTGCTCGTCGAGCCGAAGTCCGAGAACATCCCGGTCGCGCGCAGCCACTCCAGGTACGCGGGGCCCTCGGGCTGGCGCTCGGCCGCGAGGAAGCTGGCGCCGAGCACCTTGCCGTCGACGACGAGTGCGCCGTTCGCGGCGAAGACCATGTCGGGCAGGCCGGGCACGCCCTCGATGACGTCGACGGTGTGGCCGAGCGCGCGGTAGGCGTCGCGCAGGCCCTCCCACTGCCGCATCGCCAGGTCGGTGTCGACGGGCTCGCCGGTCGGGTCCATCCACGGGTTGATCGCGTAGGTGACCTCGAAGTGGGTCGGCCGGCACATCAGGTAGTGCCGCGGACGCGCGACGCGGACGCCGGGCAGCGTGGTGACGGTGGCCGGGCCGGTCGTGGCACCGGAGGCGGGAGCCGGGATCGCGGGAGTCCCGGTCACGTGAGGCATCGTCATACCTACGACGGTAGGAAGCGATCACGCCCGCGTCAGGTCAAAGCGTTGCGCGTGGGCGTCGTTTCGTTGCGTTCTGACGCAACGAATCGACGCGATGGACCGCGGGCCCCCGTTATGTCCGAGTCGGTAACACGAGCGGAACTTTCGACCCGCCGCAGCGGGGTCAGCCGCGCCGCCCGACGCGCGACCCGGCAGGATCTTCCCCATGGCCCACATCGCGCTGTTCCACTCGATCCTCGGCGTCCGCCCCGGCGAGCTCGACGGTGCCCGCCGCCTCACCGAGGCCGGGCACGAGGTCCGCGTCGTCGACCAGTACGACGGCGAGGTCTTCGACGACTACGAGGACGCCACCGCGTTCGCCCGCACCGTCGGCTACCACGAGCTCATCGGCCGGGCCCTGGCCTCGACACTCGACCTCCCCGACGGCTTCGTCGCGCTCGGGTTCTCCAACGGCGCCGTGATGGCGCAGTACGTCGCGCTCCAGCGCCCCGTCAGCGGCGTCGTGCTGGTGTCCACCGCCGTCGAACTCGCCGAGATCGGCGGGAACGCCTGGCCCTCCGAGGTCGCCGTCCAGCTCCACCACGCGATGGACGACCAGTGGAAGGAGCCGCAGCAGATGATCGACTTCGTCGGTCAGGTCCAGCAGGCCGGCGCCGACATCGACGTGTTCGACTACCACGCCGGCGGCCACCTGTTCACCGACCCGTCCAAGGCCGACGAGTACGACGAGGCGGGCACGGAGCTGTTCTGGGAGCGGACCCTCGCCTTCTGCTCCGCCCGCTGACCCCGCCGCCGCGGCGCCCGGTGAAAAAAAGGGTGACACCCCTTACTGCGCAGTAAGGGGTGTCACCCTTTTTTTCACATCAGGGAGGGCCGTCAGGCGAGGCCGCTGCTCTCCGTGCGGCGAAGCAGCGAGGACATCACGATCGACGAGCGGGTGCGGGTGACGAAGCGCTCGGCGGCGATCTGTTCCACCACCCGCTCGAGGTGCTTGATGTCGCGGGCGAGGACGTGGAGGAGCGCGTCGGCGTCACCGGTGACGGTCGAGGCGGAGACGACCTCGGGGAACCGGGCCACGGCGGCGCGGATCTTCTCCGGGGACGTGCGGCCCTCGCAGTAGAGCTCGACGAAGGCCTCGGTCGTCCAGCCGAGCGCGGCAGGGTCGACGACCGCGGTGAAGCCGCGGATCGCCCCGGTGGACCGCAGCCGGTCCACGCGCCGCTTCACGGCAGGGGCGGACAGGCCGATCTCCTCGCCGATGTCGGCGTAGCTGGTGCGCGCGTCGGCCTGCAACGCCGCGACGATCTGCGCGTCCAACGGGTCGAGGTCCGGCACGTCAGCCTCCGGTCAGTCCGGCACCACGTCGTCGTCGCCACCGATGGGCAGCGGCGGGGCCGAGGACGACGTCGTCGGGCTCGCGGACGGCGACGGCTCCGGCTTGGGCGTCGGGGTCGACTTCGGCGGCTTCGGCGTGCGGGACGGGCTCGGGTCGGGCGACTCGCTCGACCCCGGCGTCGGCGACTTCGTGCCCTTGCCCGGCTCGACGCAGACGATCCGGTCGGTCGGGAAGTAGTGGGTGTCGTAGGTCTCCCGCTTCGCCTCCTCGCCGTCCTTGAAGAAGACGCGCGTGACGGTGATGTCGAAGCCGTCGACCGGCGACTGCGGCTCGCAGTCCGGGTCCTCGGACTCGACCGTCTTCGGCGAGACGATGTTGCGCCGCGGCGACGAGATCGACTCGATCTTGTCCCACACCTTGGTGCCCCACATCGAGACCTCGATGGAGCCGACCTTGTGGTTCGCCTGGATGTAGACGGGGTGCCCGGAGTCGTTCTGGAAGCGCAGGTCCTTGCTCGGCCAGGCGACCGTTGCCTCGCGGCCGGCCGGGTACCGGCCGATGTAGAGGCTGTGCGGGTGGTGCTCGATGTCCTTGAGCCCGGCGAAGAACGCGGCGTTGTACGTCGTCGTCGCGGACTGCGAGACCCCGCCACCGAGGTCCTCGATGAACTGACCGTTCTTGATGATGTAGCCGCGGACGAACCCGTTCTTGACGGTCCGTTCGCCGACGGTCTTGTTCAGGCTCCAGATCTCGTCGGGCATGACGATCGAGCCGTTGATCTTCTCCGCCGCCCGGCCGATGTTCGTCACGCGGTAGGCCGCGTACGGGTACTCGGTCTTGAAGCTGGAGAGCTTGTCCTTGATGCCGAGCGCCTCGGCGTCGGCGGTGCTGAACTTCGGCGCCTGCGTGCGCGCACCGGCGTCCACCGTGCGCGGCCCGTCGCCGACGAGGACGTCCGCGAGCTTGTCGCCGAGCACCCCGGGGTCGAGCACGATCCCCGCGCGGCTCGGGACGATCTCGACCGTCTCCTCATCCTCGTTGAACTTGAACTTCGCGTCCCGCGGCGGGCGGCCGAGGTCCTCGACCTTGTCCTCGAGGCTGTCGACCAGACCCTCGGCGTCGACGACCAGGCGCAGGTCGCCGTCGGCGGGCTCGGTCGACAGGAACGGCCCGAACTGCGCCGGCGTCAGCTCGACGGAGTTCTTGGCGACGGTGATCGTCACCGGCCCGGACATGGCCCGAGCGCCGATGCCCGCGAGTGCGCGGTCGACGGCGGCCTGGTCGATCTCCGGCTGCACGTCGACGATCGGCGCTGCGACCTCGGCCTCACCGGCGAGGAACGCGTCGGTCAGCGCCGCGGCGACGGCCTCGTCGTCCAGCCCGCGGCCGGGGATGGGCGCGATCGGCTTGGCGACGCCGGTGGAGAAGTCCAGCCCGCCCTCGACGAACCCGAGGCTGACCTCGTCGTTCATCTCCTCGACGGCGGTGTTCAGGGTCTCGGTGTCGATCGCCGGCACCGGGTCGATCTCCCGGCCCGCGCCGAAGAGCGTTTTGATCGCACGGAACGGGGACGCCCAGCCCTCGCGGGCCTTCGCCGCGGTGGCCTCGATGTCGATGTCGAGGCCGAGGTCGCCGGTCGGCCGCGTCAGGCGTTTGTCCGCGGCGACAACGGTCATCGCGTCGGGGAGCCGCTCGGGCAGCGCCACGGACAGGTGCGTCCGGGCGTCCTCGACCGACTTCCCGCCGATCGCGATGCCGAGCACCTCGGTGTTGCGCGGAATGTTGCCCCCGGTCGTCGCCACGGCGACGCCGTACAGCAGCCCGACGGCGGCGACGGCCCCGCCGGCGACGATCCCGACACGCAGTGCGGTCCGGCGCCCGCCGGACCCACCGGACGAGACAGCCGGGGTGGACTCGGTCACGAAACCTGCTCCCCTTGAAGGCGCGTGGCCACCAGCCCCGCCGAACGACTACGCCGACAAGTACACCAAACCTTCGCGACGCGGACGGAGGGCCCGGGTGTTCGCCGCGCCGGGGTCACGCGGGAGGTGACTTCGGGTCCGTGCTCGCGGCAGGGGTCGGCAGCGTGGCGAACGGGAGGGAGGACACCACCGCGAGCACCGTGACACCGCCGAACAGGTACAGGTAGCCCGCGAGGTCGGCGGCGATGATCACATCGCCCTCCGGGCGGCCGGCGGTGAAGACGAGGACGCTGATCACCCAGCCCGCGGCGAGCGTCCCCACCGCGAGACGGCTGCGCGTGAGCATCCCCGCGCTGAGCGCGACCGCCCCGAGCACGACGAGGACGAACACGCACCCGAGCGGCCAGCGCACGCCGGCGAAGACCGTCCGCGCCTGCAGGAACGAGCCCCCGGCCCCGAGGACGAACCCCAGCGCCGCCAGCCCCACGGCCGTCCCCAGCACCACCGGGAGCGGCTGGGTCGCGTGCGGCGGCGGAGCCTTCGCGGGAGCCTTCGCGGCAGCCTTCGCGGCCACACTCGCGGCAGCCTTCGCGGGAGTCTTCGCCGGGCCCTTGCGGCCCGTGGCGCCGGACGGTTTCGGGCTCACAGGCCCGCGAACAGGTCGGACTCGGAGCCGTCGGCCGGGGCGGGGACGGTGCCGCCGACGAGGCGGAAGCACTCGACGCCCCAGATCTTCTGCCCCAGGTGGTTCGAGAGGGCGAAGAACGGGCCGTCGACGGTGATCTGGGTGGCGTGGGCGCGCATCGCGGCCATCTTGGCCTCGATGTACTCCTCGCCCTCGACGAACGTGGTGACGAGCTCGTCGGGCACGCCCATGCCGAGGTCCTCGACCCGCTCGACGCCGTTGAAGAACTCGGTGTCCCCGGCTGCCCGGAGCGCGTCGATGCCGGACTGCAGGAACGAGAACGGGATCGCGTACCAGTAGATCTTCGCGACGGTCCACGCCTCGCCCAGGTCGGGCCGGAACGCGGGGTCGGCGGCGAGCTCGGCGGCCCGCATCGTCACCCGGTGGGCCTGGATGTGGTCGGGGTGGCCGTAGCCGCCGTTCTCGTCGTAGGTCACGAGCACCTGGGGCCGGACCTCGCGCAGCACCTCGACCAGGTGCGCGGCGGCCTCGTCCACCTCGGCCCGCCAGAAGCAGTTCTCGCGGTCGTTGGACGGCACGCCCATCATCCCGGAGTCCCGGTACCGGCCGGGGCCGCCGAGGAACCGGGAGTCGGTGACGCCGAGGGCCGCCATCGCGGCGGCGAGTTCGGTGATGCGGTGCGGGCCGAGGGCGTCGTCGCGATCGGCGGCGAGGTGGGCGAGTTCGGGGACGAGGACCTCGCCCTCCTCCCCCAACGTGCAGGTCACGAGCGTGACGTGCGCGCTCTCGGCGGCGTACTTGGCCATCACGATCCCACTGTTGATCACCTCGTCGTCCGGGTGGGCGTGGACGAGGACGATCCGGCGGTCGGCGGTCGGGGCGGGCATGGGCGGAATCTAGTCGACCCACCTGACGCCGGCGGTGCGGCGGCCCGGGCCGCCCGGCCCCCTCCGGACGGTGGACCGGGAGCGTGCACGTATTGCTCGGGTATCGGGGGGAACGTACCGTTTAGGTAATCCTCAGTTTCGGAGTCGTCCCATGTCCCGGTTCGCCGTCCGTTCCCTGTCTGCGGGGGTCCTCGCGGGCGCCCTGTCGCTGCCGCTCGCGGCGCCGGCCGCCGCCGCGCCCGCCGGCTCGCCGCTGGGCGCCGAGACCACGCTCGTGACCAGCGGGCTCGCGTTCGGCGGCTTCACCTACCCGCTGGCGAGCGGCAAGAAGGTGACGATCGAGCGGCACGTCCTCGACCCGGGCGAGATCGTCCGCTGGGAGGGCGAGGGCACGACGGTCGCGATCAACCAGAGCGGCCCGTTGCAGCACTTCCCGTCGTGCCGGAGCACGCAGCTCTGGCGCGCCTTCCCCGCCTACTACAACGTGCGCTCGAAGCAGCTCGGCACGGTCTCGGGCGTGACGGTGAATCAGGGCAAGGTCCCGGTCGTGCTGTTCACGATCACCTCCGAGGTGGTCGGCGCCGTACAGAACGAGAACCAGATCCACCGGCACTCGGGCGACGAGATCCCGGAGATCGGCGACGTCGGCGAGAACAACGACGGCGCGCCCGTCGACCCGGTCGTCCCGGCCTACGGCTGCCCGGACGGCGCGCTGGCCGACACCGAGACCCTCGCCGAGGGCGTGTTCACCGGCGCCCCGCCGCGCCTGGACCTCGTCGACCACAACCAGATCGCGATCTATCGCCACCGCGTCCCCGCCGGGTACAACAGCGGGTTCTTCTCCCCCTACGACGTCACGTTCGCGATCCCCGTCGCCGGCGAGATCACGACTCAGCACGAGTGCACGGACGACACGGTCCGCCGGCCCGGGGAGGCGTTCGCCCTCGACCCGCACGTGCTGGTCCGCGCCGCGGAGGCCGCGGAGTACGTGACGGTCGCCTGGAACATCCAGAACGGATTCCCGGTCGACCGGCCGCTCTACGTGCCGGAACTGCCGCCGACCGACTGTCCCGACGCGGTGCTCCGGTAGGCGCGTCTTGTCCCGGTTCGGGACGGAACGTACCGTCGAAGGAATCCTCAGCTTCGGGAGTTGTTGCATGCGCCGATCCGTCCTCGCCCCGCTCCTCGCGGGTGCCCTGGCCCTGTCGGTGACCGCGCCCGCGGCGGCGGAGGAGGCAGCGCCGATCGGCGGCGTCAACGTGGTCATCGGCGGCGTCGCGTTCGGCGACTTCACCTACCCGGTCGAGGCCGGCAGGCGGATCACGGTCCAGCGGCACGTCCTGGACCCCGGCGAGATCGTCACCTGGAAGGGGCCCTCGACCGTCGTCGCGATGCACGGCAACGAGGACGGGCTCCTGCAGAACTACCCGAACTGCAACTCCGTCCAGAACTGGCGGCCGTACCCGGCGTACTACGTCGCGCGGTCCAAGGACGCCGGGACGCTGCGCGGCGTCACCCACAACCCGTCGTCGGTGACGATCGAGTTCTACACCGTGCAGTCCGAGGCGATCGGTGTCCCGCAGAGCGACGGCCAGCTGCACCGCGAACCGACGTCCCCGCAGGCCGGCGACATCCTCGCCGGCGAGGAGCCGAACCCGGGCGGGATCGGCGACCCGATCACCGCGGCCAACGGCTGCCCGACCGGCGTGGAGGGCGAGACGACCGAGTTGGCGTCCGCGGTCATGGATTCCTCGGCCGGCATCGACCTCACCGACCACACGCAGATCGTCGTGTACCGCCACCAGGTCCCGGCGGGGTTCTCCAGCGGTTGGCACTCCCCGTACTGGCCGACGCTGGTGGTCCCGGTCGCCGGGCAGCTCGACGTCTCCCACGGGTGCAACGACGGCAGCGCCTACCCGGTGGGCAAGGGTTTCCGCGCCGAGGGCCCCCTGCTGATCCGCAGCTCCGGCGCGGCCGAGTACCTCTCGATCACCTGGAACATCCAGAACGGCTTCCCGATCGACCTGCCGTTCTACCTGCCCGAACCGCCCCCGACGAGCTGCCCGGAGACCGCGCTCCCGCTCTGACGTGTCGGTCCCCGACCCCGGGCGTCCTGGTTGGATGCGCCCATGAGCACCGAGTCCTTCCCGCGCCTGTCCGCCCGTACCCAGCGCTTCACGCTCGGCATGCCGCGCAACTTCGCGGTGGCGCCGGACGGCAGCCGGATCGTGTTCCTGCGCTCGGCCTCCGGGACCGACCGGACCACGCTGCTCTGGGTCGCGGACGTCCGGGCCGACGGACTCACCGAACGAGTCGTCGCGGACCCGCGCAACCTGTTCTCCGGCGACGAGGAACTCTCCGACGCCGAGCGCGCCCGGCGCGAGCGGGCCCGGGAGGGCGCCGGCGGCGTGGTCGGGTTCGCCACCGACGGGACGGTGTCGGTCGCGGCCTTCGTGCTCTCCGGCGGGCTCTACGTCGCCGACCTCGGGACCGGCGAGGTCCGGGCTCTCGCCGCCACGGAGCCGGTCTTCGACCCCCGCCCCGACCCGACGGGCCGTCAGATCGCTTACGTCTCCGGCGGTGCGGTGCGTGTGATCGATGTCGACGGCACGAACGACCGCGCGGTGCCGGGTCAGGACCCGGGGGACGACGTCTCGTGGGGTCTCGCCGAGTTCGTCGCGGCCGAGGAGATGGGCCGGTTCCGCGGGTACTGGTGGTCCCCCGAGGGCGACGCCCTGCTCGTCGCGCGCACCGACAACGCGCCGGTCCAGCGTTGGCACATCGCCGACCCGGCGCACCCCGGCCGCGCCCCGCACGAGATCGCCTACCCGGCCGCCGGCACGCCCAACGCCCGCGTGAGCCTGCACCTGCTCCGCCTCGACGGCAGCGCGGTCGAGGTCCGCTGGGACGCCGAGCAGTACGAGTACCTGCCGGTCGTGCACTGGTCGGGCAACGGGAACCCGCTGCTGCTGGTGCAGACCCGCGACCAGCGCCGGACGCAGATCCTGGAGGTCGACCCCAGCACCGGGGCGACCATCGGCCTGCACACCGAGACCGATCCGGTGTGGATCGACCTGATCGACGGCGTCCCGGCCTGGTCGGGCGACGGTGAGCTGATCCGGGCCGCCGACTCCGGGGACACCCGTCGCCTGTTCGTCGGCGCCCGCATGGTCTCCGGCGACCTGCAGGTGCGGTCGGTGCTCGGCAGCCTGAACGGCGACGCGCTGTTCGCCGCCTCGGCCGACGAGCCGACCGAGATCCACATCTACAAGGCCTCCCCCGACGGGCCCGTCCGCCTCTCGCGCACGGCCGGCGTGCACGTCGCGGCCGCGGGCGGGTCCGTGCTCGTGCTGGCCTGCGCGTCGCTGGACTGGGCCGGCCGCCGGACGCTCGTGTTGCGCGACGGCCACCTCGTCGGCGAGATCGCGTCCTCGGCGCTGACGCCGCCGGTCACCCCCGCCCCGCGACTGCTGCACGCCGGACCGCGGGCGATCCGCACCGCACTGCTCCTGCCGACGGGGCATCAGCCGGGGACCCGGCTGCCGGTACTGATGGACCCCTACGGCGGCCCGCACGCCCAGCGCGTCACCGCGGCGCGCAATGCGTTCAACGAGTCGCAGTGGTGGGCGGACCAGGGCTTCGCGGTCGTCGTCGCCGACGGCCGCGGGACACCCGGCCGCGGCACCTCCTGGGAGCGCGCGATCGCGGGCGACGTCGCCGCTCCCGTGCTCGAGGACCAGATCGAGGCGCTGCACGCCGCCGCCGAGCAGTGCCCGGACCTCGACACCACCCGCGTCGCGATCCGCGGTTGGTCCTTCGGCGGCTACCTCGCCGCCCTCGCCGTCCTGCTGCGGCCCGACGTCTTCGGCGCGGGCATCGCCGGGGCTCCCGTCACCGACTGGGCGCTCTACGACACCCACTACACCGAGCGGTACCTCGGCACCCCCGCCGGGAACCCGGAGAACTACGCGCGCACCTCGCTCGTCACCGCCGGGGCGCTGACCCCCGCGGTGGAGAAGGCCGTCGCCGCGGGACCCCACCGGCCGCTGCTGATCGTCCACGGCCTCGCCGACGACAACGTCGTCGCGGCCCACACCCTGCAGCTCTCCTCGGCCCTGCTCGCCGCCGGCCGGCCGCACCAGGTGCTCCCGCTCTCCGGGGTCACCCACATGACCCCGCAGGAGGTCGTCGCCGAGAACCTGCTGCTGTTCCAGCTCGACTTCCTGCGCGGCGCCCTGGGCCTCACGACCTAAGGTGCGGAGATGGACAAGACCGCTCTCCAGGAGATCCAGGCTCCGCTGAAGGACCGGTACCGGACCGAGCCGACGGCAGCACAGATCACGCTGTCCGCCGACGGGACGCTGGACGACGGCATCGCCTGCTCGGTGCAGACCGGGAAGGCCCTCGTCGAGGCCGGGCTGCACCCCGCGACCGGCGGCGACGGGTTGCAAGCCTGCTCCGGCGACATGCTGCTCCAGGCCCTGGTCGCCTGCGCCGGCGTGACGCTGCGCGCGGTCGCGACGTCCCTGGAGATTCCGATCCGGGGCGGCATCCTGCGTGCCGAGGGCGACCTCGACTTTCGCGGGACACTCGGGGTCGCGAAGGACGCCCCGGTGGGGTTCACCGCGATCCGGCTGTCGATCGACGTCGACACCGACGCCGACGCCGACCAGCTCGCGACGCTGCTGAAGCTGACCGAGCGCTACTGCGTCGTCTACCAGACCCTGGCGGGCAACCCCGCCCTGACGGTCTCGCTCTCCTGATGTCAGACGTCGGCGACCGGGTGGACCTCGGTCACGGCGCCGGAGGCCTCGAGGAGGTGCTGGGCGGCGGCGCGGTCCGGGTCGGCCCGGAAGCCGGCGAACGCGTCCGCCGAGGCGAAGTGGACGACGTGGACCTCGACGGTCCCGTCCGCGGTGCGCAGGCGCCGCTGCAGCTCCCCGGAGTGCCGGGTCAGCAGCGGGAGCACCGCAGCCTCGTAGGCGTCGAACGCCGCCACTCCCTCGGCCGGGATGTGCGCGATCAGGACGAGCGTCAGGCTCATCGCCGTTCCACCCCCGTTACGTCAGCGGGATCGCGCGTCATGGCGCTCGATCCCGCTGACGTTACGCGTCAGGACTGGGCGAGGGCGGACTTCGCCGCGCGGCCGCGGGTGCGCTCGCGGATCTTGCCGTCGAGCTCGACCTTGCGCAGGCGCACCGCGTTCGGGGTGACCTCGATGCACTCGTCCTCGCGGCAGAACTCCAGCGCCTGCTCGAGCGACAGGATGCGCGGCGGCACCAGGCGCTCCAACTCGTCACCGGTCGAGGAGCGCATGTTGGTGAGCTTCTTCTCCTTGCAGATGTTGACGTCCATGTCGTCGGCGCGGGCGTTCTCGCCGACGATCATCCCCTCGTAGACATCGGTGCCCGGGGTGACGAACATCGTCCCGCGCTCCTGCAGGTTGAACATCGCGAACGAGGTCGCGACGCCGGTGCGGTCCGCGACGAGCGAGCCGGAGGGCCGGGTCCGCAGCTCGCCGTGCCAGGGCTCGTAGCGGTCGAAGACGTGGTGCAGCAGGCCGGTGCCGCGGGTCTCGGTGAGGAACTCGGTGCGGAAGCCGATCAGGCCGCGGGCCGGGACGCGGTACTCCATGCGGACCCAGCCGGTGCCGTGGTTGACCATCTGCTCCATACGGCCCTTACGCAGGCCGAGCAGCTGCGTCACGACGCCGACGTACTCCTCCGGCACGTCGATCGTCATGTGCTCCATCGGCTCGCAGAGCTTGCCGTCGATCTCGCGGGTCACGACGCGCGGCTTGCCGACGGTCAGCTCGTAGCCCTCGCGACGCATCATCTCGACCAGCACCGCGAGCTGGAGCTCGCCGCGGCCCTGCACCTCCCAGGTGTCGGGACGCTCGGTCGGCAGGACCCGGATCGACACGTTGCCGATCAGCTCGGCGTCGAGGCGGTTCTTCACCAGACGGGCCGTCAGTTTCGTGCCGCCGGAGCGGCCGGCGAGCGGCGAGGTGTTGATACCGATCGTCATCGAGATCGACGGCTCGTCGACGGTGATGAGCGGCAGCGGGATGGGGTTCTCCGGGTCGGCGAGCGTCTCGCCGATCGTGATGTCCTCGATGCCGGCGATGGCGATGATGTCGCCCGCCGACGCGCTGTCGGCCGGCACGCGCTCGAGCGCGTCGGTGAGGAACAACTCGGTGATCTTCACGCGCTGGACCGAGCCGTCCGTCCGGCACCAGGCGACCTGCTGGCCCTTGCGAATCGTGCCCTCGTGCACCCGGCAGAGCGCGAGGCGGCCGAGGTACGGCGACGCGTCGAGGTTCGTCACGTGCGCCTGCAACGGCGCGCCCTCGGTGTAGGTCGGGGCCGGGATCGCCTCCATGATCGTGTTCATCAGCGGGCGCAGGTCCGTCGAGTCCGGCATGGAGCCGTCGGCGGGACGCGTCAGCGACGCCAGTCCGGCCTTGGCCGAGGCGTAGACGATGGGGAACTCGATCTGGTGCTCGTCGGCGTCGAGGTCGAGGAAGAGCTCGTAGACCTCGTCGACGACCTCGGCGATGCGGGCGTCGGGGCGGTCCACCTTGTTGATGCAGAGCACGACCGGGAGCTTCTTCTCCAGGGCCTTGCGCAGCACGAAACGCGTGCCGGGCAACGCGCCCTCGGAGGCGTCGACGAGGAGAACGACACCGTCGATCATCTCGAGCCCGCGCTCGACCTCACCGCCGAAGTCGGCGTGGCCGGGGGTGTCGATGATGTTGATCGTCAGCGGGGTGCCGTCGTCCGCGACCCACTTCACGGCCGTGTTCTTGGCCAGGATCGTGATGCCCTTCTCCCGCTCCAGGTCCATCGAGTCCATGACGCGGTTGTTGACGTCCTGACCCTCGCGGAAGGCGCCGGCCTGCCACAGCATCTTGTCGACCAACGTGGTCTTGCCGTGGTCGACGTGGGCGACGATCGCCACGTTGCGCAGATCGGAGCGGACGGACACGCGAAACTCCTGACGAAAGAAACCGGGATTGATCCCATTCTCCTGTACCCACGGGGGTGTTCCCGACCACGCGAGCGGCTTAATCACGTGCAGTGACGACGGATCGCCTCGTACCGTTGCTCGGTCCACCACCGTCCAGGAGTGCCGTTATGCGCCCGCTCACGGCGACCGAGATCGCCGAATCCTTCGTCAACTGCACCCGCGGCGAGGTCAAGTCGATGACGCCGATCCGCGGTTTGGCCGACGTGGACTGGGAAGTTCGCGAGTTCCTCGGCTGGCGCGACCCCAAGGCGCCGGCGCGGGCGTACCTCGTCACGGTCCGCAACGACCGACCGCTGGGTGTCGAGTTGCGCGCGACGACGGAGTCCCGTCCGGGGCACGGGAGCGCGCTGTGCGACATCTGTCACACCGCCCATCCCGCCGACTCGGTGGGCCTGTTCGTGGCCCGCAAAGCGGGACAGCGCGGCCGGGACCACCACACGGTCGGCACGTACATCTGTGCCGATCTGGCGTGCCCGCTGTACGTCCGCAAGCTCCGGCCGGTCACCCTCCCCCAGGGCGAGACCGCCCCGCCGGAGGAGCGCGCCCGCCGGCTCCAGCGTCGCCTCGACGCGTTCCTGGACCGCGTCCTCACCTGACGCCGGTCCGACGCCGGCCTGACGCCGGACCGACGCCGGTCCGACGCCGGTCCGACGCCGGTCTGACACCGCCTCAGGCCTGTGGAAAAGAAAGGGTGACACCCCTTACTGCGCAGTAAGGGGTGTCACCCTTTCTTGACATCAGGCGGCGAAGTAGCCGCGGATCGCGGGGAGCATCCGCTCGATCACCTCGTCCTCGGCGGCAGAGGCGAGCGGTTCGACGCCGATCACGTACCGCATCAGTACGACGCCGATGATGTGCGCCGCGGCGAGGTTGACGCGCAGCGCGAGGTCGGGGGCGGGCGGCAGGTGCTCGGCGACGCGGGAGAACAGGGCCTGGGCGACGAACGCACGCATCATCTCCGCCGCGGTCTCGCTGCCGGTCGCCGACCGCAGCAGAGCGAGGAACGGCGCCCGGGAGTCGGCCTCACGCCAGATCGAGAAGATGAACCGGACCATCCGCTCGGCGACCTCGTCGGGGTCGGCGGCCTCGGCGAAGACGCGCGGCAGGACCTCCGCCGGGTTGAACGGCAGCTGCATCGCGGCGACGAACACCGCCTCCTTCCCCCCGGGGAAGTAGTGGTGCACGAGGGCGGGGTCGACGGCGGCCGCGCGCGCGATGCCGCGCAGGCTGACGGCGTCGTAGCCGGAGGCGGCGAACTCGCGCCGGGCGGCGTCGAGGATCAGCTCGGCCTTGTTGGCCGCTCCCCCGGCGGGCCGGCCGCGGCCGCGCCGGGGACGTTCAGCTGCTGCGGGCACCGCAGGACTCTAGGCCGACTGCCGGCGCAGGGTCGCGGCGCCCGCGGCGAGGGCGAGCAGCGCACTGCCGCCGACGACGGCGAGGTCGCGCCCGATCTGTCCGGTCAGACCGCCGCGCTGCATCGACTGATTCATCGCGTCGACGGCGTAGGACAGCGGCAGGACGTCGGACACCGCGTTGAGCACGCTGTCGAGCTGCGACCGCGGCACGAACATCCCGCACAGGAACAGCTGCGGGATGACGACGGCCGGCAGCAGCTGCACCGCCTGGAACTCGGTACGCGCGAAGGCGCTGGCGAACAGACCGGCCGCGGCGCCGAACACCCCGACGACGGCCGCCGACAGGAACAGCGCCCAGCCGCCCTTGGTCTCGGCGTCGACGCCGTAGAGCGTCATGGTGAGCAGCGCCGCGATGCCCGACTGCACGATCGCGACGAGCCCGAACGCCAGGCCGTAACCGAGGAGCAGGTCGAGCTTGTTCATCGGCGTCGTCAGCAGCCGTTCCAGCGTCCCGGCGCGGCGCTCGCGCAGCGTCGCCACCGACGTCACCACGAACATGACGACGAACGGCAGGATGCCGAGCAGTTGCGGCCCCACGCGGTCGAAGCGACCCGGGATGTCGCTGTAGACCCAGCACATCAGGCCGAGCAGTGCGGACGGCAGCACCAGCAGCATCGCCACGGTCCGGTGGTCGCGACCGAGCTGGAGGAGGACCCGGCGCGCCGTGGCCAGCGTGATCTGAGGGTTCATCAGGCCGCCACCTCCTGCTCGCCGAGCACCGCGAGGAACGCGGCCTCCGCCGAGGTCGTGCCCGTCCGGGCCAGCAGCGCCTCGCGGGTGTCCGCGGCGAGCACGGCGCCGTCGCGCATCAGGATCAGGTGGTGGCAGTGCTCGGCCTCGTCCATGACGTGACTCGAGACCAGCAGGGTCGTGCCGGCCGCCGCGAGCTCACCGAAGAACGCCCAGAGGCGCCGACGCAGCAGCGGGTCGAGCCCGACCGTCGGTTCGTCCAGGATCAGCAGCGCCGGCCGCCCGACCAGCGCCGACGCGAGGGAGACCCGCGCCCGCTGGCCCCCGGAGAGCTGGTCGACCCGACGCCCGGCCAGCTCCCCCAGGTCGACGGCCGTCAGCGCCGCGAAGACCGCGTCCGCCCCGGCGCCGACCATGCTCGCGAAGTAGCGCACGTTCTCGACGACGGTCAGGTCGCCGTACACCGACGGAGCCTGCGTCACGTAGCCCACCTGCGAGCGCAGTTCCGGCGCCCCGGCCGGGTGCCCGAGGACCGTCACGCTCCCCGCGAAGCGCTGCACGCCGACGATCGTCCGCATCAGCGTGGTCTTGCCGCAGCCGCTCGGGCCCAGCAGTCCGGTGATCGACCCGGCCGGCACCCCGACCCCGTCGACCGTCAGCACCCGCCGGCCTCCCCGGGTCACGGCGAGGTCCCGCAGCTCAACCGCCAAATTCATCATGTGATGAATATAGGCCCGGCGATGCGGGTCACGTCAAATGCGTCGCCCGCGGCGCCGGTCGGGGGCGAGGATGACGCCGTGCAGAAACTCCCCGACGGATTCCGGCTCCGGCTCGCGACGGTCGACGACGCCGAGGCTCTCCAGAAGCTGATCACCGCCTCGGTCGAGGCGATCTTCCCCGCCTTCTACGACGCCGAGCAGACCGCCAGCGGACTGACGTACATCGGCGTCCTCGACCTCGCCCTGGTCCAGGACGGGACCTACTTCGTCGTGCAGGCGCCCGACTCCTCGATCGCCGCCTGCGGCGGGTGGAGCCGGCGCGACAAGCTCTTCAACGGCGCCCAGGCGACCGGCACCGAGGCGCGGCTGCTCGACCCGGCGACCGAGCCGGCCCGGGTCCGCGCGATGTTCGTGCACGGGGACTGGACGCGCCGCGGGCTCGGGACGCGGATCCTCGAGGCCTGCGAGGACGCCGCCCGGGCCGAGGGGTTCACCGAGCTCGCACTCATGGCCACGATGCCGGGCCTGCAGCTGTACCGGACCTGGGGTTTCACGAACGAGGACCCCCAGGACCTCGTCATGCCCGACGGCGTCGTCGTCCCGGGCGTCGCGATGACACGGAGGATCTCGTGACCGAACACTTCAACCCCACCGCCCGCACCCGGCCGAACCGGCTCCGTGACCGGGTGCGCGACGAGGTGGCCGCGGTCCACGCGATCCTCGACGGCGGCCCGATCTGCCACGTCGGGTTCGCCGGACCTGACGGACCGTCGGTTCTGCCGACGCTGCACGCCCGCATCGACGACCAGCTGTACCTCCACGGCTCCACCGGAAGCTGGATGCGCCGGGTCGAGAACGCTCCGATCTGCGTGACCGTCACGTGCCTCGACGGCCTCGTCCTCGCCCGCTCGACGTTCCACCACTCGATGAACTACCGCTGCGCGGTCGTCTTCGGCACCGCGCGCACGGTGACCGACACCGACGAGAAGCTGGCCGCCCTCGACGCCCTGGTGGAGCGGGTCTCCCCCGGCCGCTCCGCCGAGGCGCGCGGCCCGAACCCCCGCGAGCTCGCCGCGACGCTCGTCCTCGCGGTCACGATCGACGAGGCCACTGCGAAGATCCGCACCGGCGGCCCGAACGACGACGACGAGGACATGAGCCTCGACGTCTGGGCCGGCGTCGTCCCCGTCCGTACCGTCCTCGGCGAGCCCGAGCCCGACGGGACGCCGCCGCGGGCCCTGCCGGACGGCGCCCTCGCCCCGGTCTGGACCACCTGACGTCACGTAAGTTCGCGCACCACCCGGGCCGGGACGCCGACGGCGAGAACACCGGCTGGGAGGTCCTTGGTCACGACGGAGCCGGCCCCCACGACGGTGTCGGGACCGATCGTGACGCCAGGACAGACGATGACCCCGCCGCCGAGCCACACGTTGTCGCCGATCGTGATCGGCTCGGCGGACTCCCACTTCTCCCGGCGCGGACCCGGTTCGAGCGGATGGGTGGCGGTGAGCAGCTGGACGTTCGGGCCGATCTGGACGTCGTCCCCGATGACCACCGGCGCGACGTCGAGGATCACCAGCCCGAAGTTGGCGAACGTCCGCGCGCCGACCGTCGTCCGGTAGCCGTAGTCGACGAACAGCGGCGGCCGGATCTCGGTGCCCTCACCGATCGCGGCGAACAGCCCGGTCAGGATCTCCCGCCGCCGCTTCGGCTGCGCGACCGACGTGCGGTTGTACGCCTCGGCGAGGGTCATCGCCCGCCGGTTGTCGGCCGCGACCGTCTCGTCGGCGATGTACGGCTCCCCGGCCAGCATCCGGTCGCGCATCGTGCGCTCGTCCATGCAGAGCCCTTACCCGTCGCGCACTGGAGATGTCATCTCCAGTGCAGGGTCACCGTGCACTGGAGATGACATCTTTAGTGCAGGGTCAGCCGCGGCGGAACAGACGGGCGAAGAACCCCGTGCCCGGCTCCTTGGGGTGACCGTCGCACCAGTTGTCGGCGGGAACGGTGGCGCGGACCTGGTCGACGTGGGCGCCGCAGCCGGCCCAGGTGATCTTGGCGCACTGGCGGCACTTCACCGGACGGCACATCAGTTCGTCCAGTCCGGCCGCAGCGGCATGCGCGCGGTGCCGACGTCGTCGCAGCGGACGCCGAGCACCTGGTGGAGCTCGATGAACCGGCAGTCGAACGCGACGCGGCAGGCCGCCATGTAGAGCAGCCAGACGCGGGCGCGGTTCGCGCCGACCTCGGCGACGGCGTCGTCCCAGTTGGCGACGAGGTTGTCGCACCAGCCCTTGAGGGTCATGGCGTAGTGCTCGCGGAGGTTCTCCTCGTGCCGGACCTCGAGCCCGTTGTTCTGCATCGCGGAGACGATGTCGCCGACGCCCTCGAGCTCGCCGTCCGGGAAGACGTAGCGGTCGATGAACTTGCCGGCCTTCGCGGGCTGCGCGGTCGAGGGGCGGGTGATGCAGTGGTTGAGCATCCGTCCGTACGGCCGGAGCTTCCCGCGCAGGAACGAGAAGTACGCCGGCAGCTGCTTGGCGCCGATGTGCTCGGTCAGGCCGATGGAGGACACCGCGTCGAAGCCGTCCTCGGGGACGTCGCGGTAGTCCATGTGCCGGACCTCGCAGAGGTGCTCGAGGCCCTCCTCCTTGATCCGGTTCTGCGCCCACTCGGCCTGTTGCTTCGACAGCGTGACGCCGAGGGCCTGGACGCCGTACTCCTTGGCGGCGTGACGCACCATGCCGCCCCACCCGCAGCCGACGTCGAGCAGACGCATGCCCTCCGTCAGCCCGAGCTTGCGGGCGACGAGGTCGTGCTTGTTCCACTGCGCCTCCTCGAGCGAGGAGTCCGCCTTCGGGAAGGCGGCGCAGGTGTAGGACATCGAGGGCCCGAGGACCCACTCGTAGAAGCGGTTGGAGACGTCGTAGTGGTGCGAGATCGCGCGGCTGTCCCGCAGGCGGGTGTGCCGCAGCACGCCACCCTTGTAGCGGATCTCCTCCGGCGGCGGCTCGACCGGACGCAGGTGCCGGATGCCGAAGTCGCGCAGCATCTCGATCCGGTCGTGCGTCGAGAGCTTCTCGCCGCCGCCCCCGGCGCCGAGGCCGTAGAGGGCGGAGTACAGGTCGCCGTGCACCTTGAGGTGGCCGGTGATGTACGCGCGGGCCAGGCCCAGTTCTCCCGGGGAGCTGAGCAGGTAGCTCAGCGCGGTCGGCGACGCGATCTCGACGGTGACGTCGGCGTCGATCGCGCCGCCCTCACTGCCGTCGAACGCCGTCACCCGCACCGGGACGCGCGGAGTGAGCACGCGGGCGAACACCTCCGCGACCCCCGGCCCGTGACTACCTGGCCGACCCATGCCGTCCTCCTCAGCGATTCCGCACGCACTTGGCGTACAGGTCCAGCAACCGTGCGTCCGGATCGTAAGTCTTCTTCACCACGTCGTACGCCGGCCCGTTGTAGAGCCGCCAGAACTCGTCCTCGGAGTAGAAGGCCGTCGAGTAGAGCGACTTGCGGCCGCCGAGGGAGTCGACGACCTGCTCGATCCGCCGGTTGTTGTGGCCGTCGGACTGTCCCGGCTCGAGGGCGACCGTCGACCAGAACCCGAAGTTCACGTAGAGCGAGTCGGTGAAGCGGTACAGCGGCCAGTCGGCGTTCGGATCGCGCTGCTTGAGCGGGCAGATCCAGAACGGCGTGATCGGCACCTCACGCAGGAAGAAGTCGCAGAACTCCTCCGCGCGACCGATCGGGACCTCGATGTCCTGGACGACGTCCTCACGCGGCGGTCGCCCGCGCATTCGCTCGATGCGCGCGTTGATGTGCGTGCGCCGTTCGAAGGCGACGATCTTCCAGTAGACGTCCGAGCGGAGGTAGCGCCGACCGGCGATCCGCCGCACCCATTTCTTCTGCGCCCCGAACGCCCGCGAGCACCAGAACCAGTCGGTGTCCCACCGCCAGAGGTAGTCCCGAACTGTCAGGAAATCCTCAGCCTTGGTCTGCAGCGAGCGGTAGTAGATCTCGGTCCACGTGTAGTCGGACAGGTACGGCGCCTCGTCGACGAACGTGCCGACGGTCAGGTACTGCTCGTCGCGCGAGAACACGGTCCCGTCGACGAAGTCGACGGGGTGCCCGCCGAGCGTCCGCTCGGTGCAGATCCGGTCCAACTCGGCGAACAGCTTCGCCGGGTCCCGGAAGCGCAGGTGACGCAGCGCCACGAACGGTTTGACCGGCTCGAGCTCGATCTCCAGCCGCAGGGCGTACCCGAGGGTCCCGTAGGAGTTGGGGAACGCCCGGAACAGCTCGGCGTGCTCGTTGTCGGGACGAGCGACGATCACGCGACCGTCGCCGGTGAGGATCTCCATCTCCAGCACGGACTCGTGCGGACAGCCGTTGCGGAACGAGCTGGACTCGATGCCGAGCCCCGTCACGGCGCCGCCGAGGGTGATCGTCTTGAGCTGCGGCACGACCAGCGGCATCAGCCCGTAGGGCAGCGTCGCGTCGACGAGCTGCTCGTACGTGACCATCCCCTCGACCGAGGCGGTGCGGGCCACCGGGTCGACGGCGAGGACGTTCGTGAAGCCGGTGACGTCGAGCCCGGGGGCATCGGTCCTGGCCCGGGGACGGAAGAGGTTGGACGTCTTCTTCGCGAGGCGGACGGGCGCGTCGGGCGGGATGGCCCGGAACTGTTCCACCAGACGCGCCACGCGCTCCGCGTGGCCCGTGGGTTGCTCCATCGGACCATCCTCACCCCTAATGTCGCCCCATGGCGAACCCGGGCCCGGCCGGCACCGGGCGCGACGATGCCCTTCCCGCGGCCCTGCGCGAGGTCGAGACCTGGCTCGCCGACCGCGGTCTGCCGCAGCTCATCGCCGGCTACCGCCCCGTCCGCTCGGTGGTCACGCGCTCCGCGCCGATCGCCTTCGTCCTGATCGCCGCCACCGTCTACGGCGCCACCGTCCGCGACTGGACGTGGTGGGGCATCGCGGCCGCGTGCCTGACCGCCCCGATCGCGGTGGCGCTGGTCTACCTCGCGATCAACTTCGGCGCGGTGCCGCTGACCCGGTGGGCGGCGATTCACCTCGCCCGCGAGCTGACGTCGGTGCTGAGCCTCGGCGCCCGCGCGCTCCCGTTGCTCCTCGTGTTCGGCGTGGTGCTGGTCGTGAACACCGAGGTCTGGCAGATGTCGGCCTCGCTCGGGACGACGTCGCTGGCCGCGGTCGTCGCGCTGTTCGTGCTCGTCGGCGGCGCGCTGCTCACCGTCCGCATCCCGCGCGAGATCCACGGCCTCGAGACCTGGGACGGCCCGGACGACCTGGCGCGCCGGCTGGCCGGGACCCCGGCCGAGCGGCTCGGCTTCACCGGGCCCGGCGCACCCGACTGCCCCGCGCCGCCCCCGCTGCGGCGCCGGCAGTGGGCGAACCTCGGACTCGTCCTGCTCTTCGCCCAGGGCCTGCAGGTGCTGATCGTCGCGGTCACCGTCGGGGCGTTCTTCGCCGGCTTCGGGATGCTCGCGATCACGCCCGCGACCGCGGAGCTCTGGACCGGCGCGGGCCTGGACCGGTGGGCCTCGCTCGACATCGGCGAGCGCGACCTCGTCCTGTCCGGCGAACTCGTGAAGGTGGCGGTGTTCCTCGGCGGTCTCGCCGGGCTGTCCTTCGCGATCTCGGCCGTCACCGACGAGACCTACCGCCGGGAGTTCTTCGACGACGTCCTCGCCGACCTGCGCCAGGTGCTCGCCGTCCGGGCGGCCTACCTCGCGGCGCTACCGCGGCCCGGTGATCGGGACATGACCGGCACGTGACCGGCCGGTAGCGCAGATGTGAGAACTTCCACAACGCGTCGCGGCCGATCGAGGTTCCCGGCGGCGCTGACGCCGCGTCAGACCGGAGCGATCGCGTTCACAAGCGCACGACCTGCACTTATGAGGTAAACCTAACCTGCGATCCGGACTTTGCGCGGGGTCAAGAACCGATCTGTGCAGGTCATCGCGGTGGACAAGACCGACTTGCTCACGTCGACCCAGGTCGAGACGCAGCAGGTCAGTGCGCGATGATGCCGAGCGGCCTGGTCCCCCGCCGGGTCCTGGACCCCCTCGCGAACCCTGCATCAGGAGTACCGCCCATGGCTGGCACCGGAGTCTTCTCCCCCGGCCGGGCGAAGATCGACGCCCGGACTTTGCGCCGGGACCGCTGGTGGCTGGAACCGGCACTGATCTTCGGCCTGCTGTTCACCTTCGTCGTCTACTCGTCCGTCCGGGCGTTCTGGGACACGAACTACTACAACGAGGACACGTCCTTGTTGTCGCCGTTCTACTCCCCCTGCCTCGCTGACGCGTGCGTCGAGGGCTCGACCCACCTGGGCACCCCGGTCGGCGACTGGTGGGCGCTCTCCCCCGCACTGCTCATCCTGATCCTGCCGCTCGGCTTCCGGATGACGTGCTACTACTACCGGAAGGCCTACTACCGGTCGTTCTGGTTCTCCCCGCCGGCGTGCGCCGTCGCGGAGCCGCACAAGAAGTACTCGGGCGAGACGCGCTTCCCGCTGATCTTCCAGAACGCGCACCGCTGGTTCTTCTGGCTCACGCTGCCGTACCCGATCCTGCTGGCCTACGACGCCTACGACTCGGTCCACCACGACGGTGACTGGGGCGTCAGCCTCGGCAGCGCGATCCTGCTGTTCAACGCCCTGCTCCTGCTGGCGTACTCGCTGTCCTGCCACTCGTGCCGGCACATCATGGGCGGCCGCCTCAACCACTTCTCCAAGCACCCGATCCGGTACTGGGGTTGGGTCCAGGTCTCCAAGCTCAACGGCAAGCACATGCAGCTGGCGATGGTGTCCCTGGTGGTCGTGGGCCTGACCGACCTCTACGTCCTGCTGACCGCCAGCGGCGCGTTCACCGACCCGCGCATCGGCTGAGGAGCCATCGATGACTGAACTCGAACGGCACTCCTACGACGTTCTCGTGATCGGGGCCGGCGGTGCCGGCCTCCGCGCGGCCATCGCCGCGCACGAGTCCGGTGCGCGCACCGCGGTCGTCTGCAAGTCGCTGCTGGGCAAGGCCCACACCGTCATGGCCGAGGGTGGCATCGCCGCGGCCATGGGCAACGTCTGGCAGGACGACAACTGGAAGGTCCACTTCCGGGACACCATGCGCGGCGGCAAGATGCTGAACAACTGGCGCATGGCTCAGCTCCACGCTCAGGAGGCCCCCGCCCGCGTGTGGGAGCTCGAGGAGTGGGGCGCGCTGTTCGACCGCACCAAGGACGGTCTGATCAGCCAGCGCGACTTCGGTGGCCACCGCTACGCCCGCCTCGCCCACGTCGGTGACCGCACCGGTTTGGAGATGATCCGCACGCTCCAGCAGCGCGTCGTCGCCCTCGGCATCGATGTCTACATGGAGTGCACGATCACCCGCCTCCTGACCGACGGCACCGGCGAGGAGGCGCACGGCGCCCGTCGCGGCAACATCGCCGGCGCGTTCGGCTACTGGCGCGAGACCGGCCGCTTCATCGCCTTCGAGGCCCCGTCGGTCGTGCTCGCCACCGGCGGCATCGGCAAGAGCTTCAAGGTCACCTCGAACTCCTGGGAGTACTCGGGCGACGGCCACGCACTCGCGGCCCGCGCCGGCGCCACGCTGCTCAACATGGAGTTCATCCAGTTCCACCCGACCGGGATGGTCTGGCCGCCGTCGGTTCGCGGCATCCTCGTCACCGAGTCCGTGCGCGGTGACGGCGGGATCCTGAAGAACAAGGACGGCAAGCGGTTCATGTTCGACTACATCCCGGACTTCTTCAAGGCGGACACCGCCGACAACGAGGCCGAGGCGGACCGCTGGTACGAGGACAAGAAGAACAACCGTCGTCCTCCGGAGCTCCTCCCCCGCGACGAGGTCGCGCGTGCGATCAACGCCGAGGTGAAGGCCGGCCGCGGATCCCCCGCCGGTGGCGCCTACCTCGACATCGCGTCGCGGCGCTCGCCCGAGTACATCCGCAAGCGGCTCCCGTCGATGTACCACCAGTTCAAGGAGCTGGCGGACGTCGACATCACCAAGGAGCCCATGGAGGTCGGCCCGACCTGCCACTACATCATGGGTGGCGTCGAGGTGGAGCCCGACACCGCGGCCGCGACCGTGCCCGGCCTGTACGCGGCCGGTGAGGTCGCCGGTGGCATGCACGGCTCGAACCGGCTCGGCGGCAACTCGCTGTCCGACCTCATCGTGTTCGGCAAGCGCGCGGGTGACGCCGCCGCCGAGTACGCCAAGAGCCACACCGCGCGCATCGCCGACGACCAGCTCGACGTCGCGGCCAAGGAAGCGGTGGCGCCGTTCGAGCGCGAGGGCGGGGAGAACCCCTACGCCCTGCACCAGGAACTGCAGAACACGATGAACACGCTCGTCGGCATCATCCGCGACGCGGACGAGATGTCGGCGGCTCTCGAGAAGCTGCAGGAACTGAAGGCACGCGCGAAGAACCTGTCGGTCGAGGGCAACCGCCAGTTCAACCCGGGCTGGCACCTCGCCATCGACCTGCGGAACATGCTGCTGTGCTCGGAGATGGTCGCCAAGGCCGCTCTCGAGCGCAAGGAGAGCCGCGGCGGGCACACCCGCAACGACTACCCGAAGACGGACCCGGAGTGGGGCACCAAGAACATCATCCTGTCCGAGAAGGACGGTGTGGTTGCGCTGGTGCACAAGCCGCTCCCGGTCATGCCCGATGACCTCAAGGAGCTCTTCGAGGAGCCGAAGTGACGATCACCGAGTCGGCAAACAACCCCAAGGCCTTCCAGCCGGGGGTCGACAAGTCGAAGAGCTACCAGGCCAAGTTCAAGGTCTGGCGCGGCAACTCCGAGGGCGGCGAGCTCAAGGACTACACCGTCGAGGTCAACGAGGGTGAGGTCGTTCTCGACATCATCTTCCGCATCCAGGCGGAGCAGGCCAACGACATGTCGGTCCGCTGGAACTGCAAGGCCGGCAAGTGCGGCTCCTGCTCCGCGGAGATCAACGGCCGTCCGCGCCTGATGTGCATGACCCGCATGTCCTCCCTGCCCCCGGGCGAGGAGGTCGTGGTCACGCCGATGCGGACCTTCCCGGTGATCAAGGACCTCGTCACCGACGTCTCGTTCAACTACGAGAAGGCCAAGCAGATCCCGGCGTTCGCGCCGAAGCCGCGCGAGGCCGACGGCACGTACCGGATGGCGCAGGTCGACGTCGAGCGGGGCCAGGAGTTCCGCAAGTGCATCGAATGCTTCATGTGCCAGAACGTCTGCCACGTCATCCGTGACCACGAGGAGAACAAGCCGGCCTTCGCGGGCCCGCGCTTCTTCATCCGCCTGTCCGAGCTGGACATGCACCCGCTGGACACGAACGACCGGCAGAAGCTCGCGCAGGAGAAGCACGGCCTGGGCATGTGCAACATCACCAAGTGCTGCACCGAGGTCTGCCCCGAGCACATCAAGATCACCGACAACGGGATCATCCCGCTCAAGGAGCGCGTGGTCGACCGCAAGTACGACCCGCTGTTCAAGATCTTCGGTCTGAGCAACAAGAAGACGAACAAGTAAGAGCGCTCGGGACGTCCGAAGATGTGGTCGCAA